>NZ_LGCW01000195.1:0-76856 GCF_001279365.1 Streptomyces sp. NRRL F-5755
TGCGGTCAAGAGGGTGTCCAACTGGGTCGTCACAACCCCGATGCTGGACACCCTCCCCGCGTCTGCGAACCCCGCATTCGGAACTACTCGTCTAGGCCGCCGCCGTCGTCTCCGCCTGTGCCCCACGCGCCTCGCGCATCCGCACCGCGTGCTCGTTGGTCCGCGCGTCATAGGCCAGCAGCTTCGGCAGCGCCGCGGCCAGCGCCACCACCCCGGCCACGCACAGCACGCCGCCCGCCCACACCGAGGTCCGTACCGACGTGACGGCCGCCATGCCGCCCGAGCGGACCTGGCCCAGCTGCGGCCCGACCGAGTACGACAGCAGCTCGATGCCCGCCAGCCGGCCGCGCAGCTCGTCGGGGATGGTCTGGTTCCACATGGCCGACCGGAAGATCCCGCTGACCATGTCGCAGGCCCCGGCCACGGCCAGGCTCAGCAGCACCAGCCAGACGTCGGACGCCCAGCCCGCGGCGGTCATGGCCAGCCCCCAGGCCGCCGCCGCGTACAGCACCGCCCGCCCGTGCCGGTGCACCCGTGAGGTCCAGCCGCTGGTCAGGCTGACCACACAGGACCCGGCGGGCAGCGCCGCGTACATCAGCCCCAGAGCCCATGGCGCTCCCAGGTCGTCCGCCAGGAACGGGAAGATCGCCATCGGGAAGGCGAAGAGCATCGCGGTCAGATCGACGGCATACGTACCGAGCAGTTCCTTGCGGCTCCAGGCGTAGCACGCGCCCTCCCAGATACCGCGCAGCGACGGCTTCTCGGCGTCGTGCGAAGGGGGTGAGGCCGCCAGGCCGGCCGCGAGGGCGGCGGATATCGCGAACGTGACGGTGTCGATCGCGTACGCCCAGCGCAGCCCCGCGTACGCGATCAGCACACCGGCCAGGGCGGGCCCGGCGATGGCGCCGATCTGCCAGCGCAGGGCGTTCAGCGCGGACGCCGCGGGCAGCTGGTCGTGCGGGACGATACGCGGCACGATCGCGTCGACGGCCGGACGCTGGAGCCCGGTCAGCGCGCTGGACGCGGCCACGATCACGTACAGCGGCCAGATCAGCGGGTGTGGCAGCAGGCTGTTGAGCAGCAGCAACACCGACAACAGGCCGAGGGCCACCTCGGTCCACAGGATCAGCTTGCGGCGGTCCATGGCGTCCGCGAGCGCACCGCCGTACAGACCGAAGACGATCAGCGGCACGATCTCCACCGCGCCCACCGCGCCGACCGCGAGCGTCGAGCCGGTCAGCTCCTTGAGCTGGAACGGCACCGCGACCAGCGTCAGCCACGACCCGAACACGGTCACCGCGCCCGCGCACCACATCCGGCGGAAGTCGGCGGACGAGCGCCAGGGCGCCAGGTCGGGGAGCAGGGCGGTGGCGCGGCGGCGTCGTGGGGGATGGTCTGCTTCGGTCATAACGCACCATCGTGCGATGGGGGCGGGGGAGGGGCAACGGAATTTCGGGTGGGTGCGGCCGGGCATCCGGCAGGCGTCGTCCGCACGTCATCCGGGCGTCGTCCGGGCGTCTTTCAGGTGCCGTTTGCGCCCCGGTGAAGCGGTCGGGTGGACGGCCGCGCCAGACGTGTGCCGTGCCTTGACGGTCAGTTGGGGGCTCCCTATGGTCACGCTGACAGAGGACGTCCTACGTCCGGCCGTTGGGGAGGACCCATGGCGCACGAGACTTCCCTTCCGTTCCGCGCCGGTTCCGAGGGCTACGCGAGCTTCCGCATCCCGGCCGTGGTGATCACCCGCCCCGCGACCGCCGAAGGCACCGGCAGCACGGCCCCCGAAGGCGCCGCCTCCGGCACGCTGCTCGCCTTCGCCGAGGGCCGGGTGCACAGCTCCGCCGACCACGGCGACATCGACCTCGTGCTCAAACGCTCCGCCGACGGCGGCCGCACCTGGGGCCCGCTCCAGGTCGTCGCCCGCAACGGCACCGGCACGGCGGGCAACCCGGCCCCGCTGGTGCTGGCCGGCGGCCGGATCGTCCTCCTTCACGTACGCAACGCCGCCACCGCCACCGAGGACCGCATCCGCCGCGGCCTGGTGTCCGCCGCCGACGGGCGGCGCGTATGGGTGCAGCACAGCGACGACGACGGCGCCACGTGGAGCGCGGCGCGCGAGATCACGGCGCAGGTCAAGCGCTCCAACTGGCGCTGGTACGCCACCACCCCCGGCCACGCCCTGCAACTCCGCAACGGCCCGCACGCCGGCCGCCTCGTCGTCCCCGCCAACCACTCCACCGCCCCCACCTACACCGGCGACGACGGCACCGAGGGCCGCTACAACGGCGGCCACGTCCTGCTCAGCGACGACGAAGGCGAGAGCTGGCGCATCGGCTACACCGACAGCAAGCCCAACAACTACATCAACGCCAACGAGACCACCGCCGCGGAACTCCCGGACGGCTCCCTCTACTTCAACACCCGCAACGACTCCCCGGCCCCCGGCAACCGCGCCGACGCCCACTCCGCGCCCGAGTCGGGCGGCGAGCAGCTGATCAAGCCCTTCCGTCCGCAGGCCGGGCTGACCGGGCCCGTCGTCGAGGGCAGCGTGCTGCACCTGGGCGCGCCCGACGTGCTGCTCTTCTCCGGCCCCGCCGACCCGGCCGACCGCGCGCTGATGACCGTACGGGCGAGCCGGGACCGCGGCCTGACCTGGCACGTGGCACACACCGTCGACGGGCTCCCGGCCGCCTACTCCGACCTCGTACGGATCGACGGCGCGACCGTCGGACTGCTCTACGAGACCGGCGACTTCAGCGCCTATTCGACGATCACCTTCCGCCGCATCCCCGTGGAGGAGCTGGTATGAGCACCGGTACGTACGACGACGGCCGGGACCGTGACCGGGGCCGCCCGGCGCCCGGGCTCCGCCGCCGGGCCCTGCTCGGCGGGGCCGCCGCGGCCGCCGCCGGGTTCACGCTGGCGGGCTGCGGCGACGGCGACGGGGACGGCGGCGCGGCGCCGAAGGAACGCGAGAAGGGCCAGAAGATCCAGTTGTCCTTCTGGTCGTGGGTGCCGGGCATCGACAAACCGGTGGACCTGTGGAACCGCGAACACCCGGACGTGCAGGTCGAGGTGGAGAAGGTGTCCGCCGTCGACGGCCGCCAGTACGCCAAGATGCACGCCGCCGTCAAAGCCGGGAACCCGCCGGACCTCGCCCAGATCGAGTTCCCCGTGATCCCCAGCTTCCTGCTCGACAACGCCCTCTTCGACCTGTCGGCCCTCGGCGCCGCCCGCTACAAGGACCGGTTCGTGGGCTGGCAGTGGCAGCAGTCGGTGTTCGGCCGGGGCGTGTACGCCGTTCCGCAGGCGTCCGGCCCGATGGGCTTCTTCGTGCGCCAGGACCTGTTCGACAAGTGGAGCCTCCAGATCCCGCAGACCTGGGACGAGTACGAGGAGGCCGCCAAGGCCGTCCGGCAGCAGGGCGCCTGGATCGAGACGTTCGCACCCACGAACGGCAACCGCTTCGCCGGACTGTCCTGGCAGGCGGGCGCCAAATGGTACGCCGCCGAGGGCGACACCTGGACCGTGCACATCGACGACGAGCCCACCCGCAAGGTCGCCGACTACTGGGAGTCGCTGGTCCGCCGCAAGCTGGTCAAGACCATCCCGGACCGGCAGAACGCCTGGTACAAGGACATCCAGACGGGTGCCATCCCGGCTTGGATCGGCGCCAGCTGGGGCGACGCGCTGCTGGCGGGCAACGCGCCCGGCACCAAGGGGAAGTGGCGTGTCGCGCCGCTGCCCCAGTGGCAGAAGGGCGCCAACGTGCACGCCAACTGGGGCGGCTCCACCACGGCCGTCTTCGCGAAAGCGGCCTACCCCAAGGACGCGCTGGCCTTCGCCCTCTGGCTCAACTCCGACCCCCAGTCCATCGCCCTGCTGATAGAGGGCGGTTACGGCTTCCCGAGCGCGAAGAAGGGCTACGCCACCAGCGACCTCGACGTGTACCGCGACTTCTTCGGCGGCCAGGCGTACAGCAAGGTCTTCGCGGACGCGGGCGCGCACGTCGACACCAGCTGGCAGTGGGGTCCCGGCGTGGACACCCTGTACCAGCGGCTCGGCGACGCCTTCACGGAGGCGCTGGACGACGGCGGCTCGTTCCGGTCGGTACTGCGGACCGTGCAGGCGCAGACCGTCTCCGACCTGCGGGGCAAGGGCCTGAAGGTGGAGAGCGGCGGGTGAGGGGAGCGAACCGGACACGTACCAGGGCCGCCCGTCCGGCCCGCCCCGCACGGCACACCCGCCGCCCCCGCCTCACCCGTACCGAAGCCCGCAACGCCCGCGCCGCCGCCGGCTTCGTCCTGCCCTTCCTGGCCCTCTTCCTCCTCTGCTTCATCGCCCCGATCGTCTACGCCGTCCACCAGAGCCTGCACCGCACCGAGCGCACCGGCCCGCTCGGCCTCGGCGGCCAGGAGCGCGAGGTCTTCGCGGGCTTCGCGAACTACGCGCACGCGCTCGCCGACGACCGCTTCCTGACCGGATTCGGCCGGGTGCTGCTGTTCGGTGCTGTCCAGATACCGCTGATGATCGCCCTGGCGACCGTACTCGCCCTCCTCCTGGAGAGCGCGAGCGCGCGCGGCGTCACGTTCTTCCGCAGCGCGTTCTTCCTGCCGTACGGCGTCCCCGGCGTCATCGCCTCCATCCTGTGGGGCTTCCTGTACGTACCGGGCATCAGCCCGCTCGTGGAGATTGCCGGATCGCTCGGCGTGCACGTCGACTTCCTCGCCCGAGACACCGTCCTGTGGTCCATCGCCAACATCGTCCTGTGGCAGTTCACCGGCTACAACATGCTCGTACTGATCTCCCAGCTCAAGGCCGTACCGGACGAGCTGTACGAGGCGGCGCGCATCGACGGCGCGAACGCCTGGCACATCGCCCGGCACATCAAGATCCCGCTGATCCGGCCCGCGCTCGTGCTGACCACCGTCTTCAGCATCATCGGCACCCTCCAGCTGTTCGCCGAGCCGATGGTGCTGCGGCCCCTCGCCGCCACCATCGACTCCGGCTTCACCCCCAACCTGCACGCGTACAGCGAGGCGTTCGTGAGCAACAACCAGCACGTGGCGGCGGCCGAGGCGGTACTGCTGGCGCTGGTCGCCTGCGTGCTGTCATTCGGGTTCCTGCGGCTGGTGGGGCAGCGGGACGAGGGGAGCGGCCGATGACCCGTAGCACCGTCCACGAGGCCCCCGTACCCGTACGGGCTCCCCGGGCCGCCCCCCACCCATCCGGCACGGCCGCCCGTCCACCCCTCCGCTACCGCATCATCACCGCCACCCTCCTCACCCTCGCCGCGATCTACTTCCTGACCCCCGTCTACTGGCTGATCGTCTCCGCCACCAAGAACAGCGCCGACCTCTTCGGCACCTTCGGCTTCTGGTTCGCCCACCCGCGCCCTCTGGAATACCTCCGCGACGTCCTCACCTACGACCACGGCGTCTACGTCCGCTGGTTCGCGAATTCCCTGCTGTACGCGGGTGTGGGCGCGCTCGCCGCCACCCTGCTCTCCGCCGCGGCCGGGTACGGCCTCGCCAAATTCCCCTTCCCCGGCCGCGGGGCCGTCTTCAACCTCGTCCTGGCCGGCGTCCTCATCCCCGGCACCGCCCTCGCCCTGCCCCTGTACTTCCTCTTCAGCTCCGCGGGCCTGGCCAACACGTACGGGGCGGTGCTCCTCCCCAGCGTCGTGAGCCCCTTCGGCGTCTACCTCTGCCGGATCTACGCGGCCGCCGCCGTACCCGACTCGCTCCTGGAGGCGGCCCGCATCGACGGCGCGGGCGAGGCCCGGATCTTCGCCGGGCTGGGCCTACGCCTCATGACCCCGGCCCTGGTCACCGTCTTCCTCTTCCAGTTCGTCCACATCTGGAACAACTATTTCCTGCCGCTGGTCATGCTCTCCGACTCCGACCTCTATCCGATCCAGCTCGGTCTGACCTCCTGGACCGGGTACGCGGACCGGCAGCCGGAGCTGTACCAGTACACGGTGGGCGGCGCGTTCCTGTCCGTACTGCCGCTGATGGTGCTGATGACGGTCCTCCAGCGGTACTGGCGTACGGGGCTCACGGAGGGCAGCGTGAAGGCGTGACAGTATCGCTGTCATGACTACTTCCGACGATGCGCGGACCGGCGACGACGCGCAGCCCGTTAATGTCGCGACCGAGGCCAAGAAGGCGCTCAAGAAGGACCCCTGGGACCTCCCCGACGTCTCCGGCCTCGTCGTCGGCGTCCTCGGCGGCACCGGCGACCAGGGCCGCGGTCTGGCGTACCGGCTCGCCCGCGCCGGCCAGAAGGTGATCATCGGCTCCCGCGCGGCGGAGCGGGCGCAGGCCGCCGCCGACGAGCTGGGCCACGGCGTCGAGGGCGCGGACAACGCGGAGTGTGCGCGGCGCAGCGACGTGGTGATCGTCGCCGTACCGTGGGACGGCCACGCCAAGACCCTCCAGGCCCTCCGCGAGGAACTCGCGGGCAAGCTCGTCATCGACTGCGTCAACCCGCTCGGCTTCGACAAGAAGGGCGCCTACGCGCTCAAGCCGGAGGAAGGCAGCGCCGCCGAACAGGCCGCGTCCCTGCTCCCCGACTCCCGTGTCACCGCCGCCTTCCACCACCTCTCCGCGGTCCTCCTCCAGAACCCGGAGGTCGAGGAGATCGACACCGACGTGATGGTCCTCGGCGAGTCCCGCGCCGACACCGACCGGGTCCAGGCCCTGGCCGCCCGCATCCCCGGCATGCGCGGCATCTACGCGGGCCGCCTGCGCAACGCGCACCAGGTGGAATCCCTGGTGGCCAACCTGATCTCCACCAACCGGCGCTACAAAGCGCATGCGGGCCTGCGCATCACGGACGTATAGTCCGCAGACCCCTCCTCGCTCACACGAAAAGGAATGGTGACGCCATGCAGTGGTTGCCCTAGCCGCCCGCCCGGAAGGTCCGGGAGCCCGGGCGGCGGGTTCCGGAAGGAACGCGATGTCCCGCACGGACAAAACGAAACCACTGTGGGTACGCCACGCGGAGCACAGCCCCCGGCCGGTCCACGACCACCGCTACGGCCCCTGCGACCTCCCGCCCCACCCGACGCGGGAGGCCGCCGCCACCCGCTGCCGCTGGGAGCACCCCGGCGCGCTCCTGTTCGGCCACACCTGCTGCGCCGGCTGCCAGCGGCGCGGCTGCACGAAGGAGTGGCAGGGGTACGTACGCTCCGGCAACCGCAGGACGCGCCATATGGCCCGGCGTGAGGCGCGGCGCTACGTCATGGGCGAGCGGGTCGACTGACCCACGGGCCCCTCTGGGGGCGGCCCGAAGCCGCCCCCTCCGGGCCCGACCGGCCCCCGGCCCCCGGCCGCCCGGGGCCCTCGCCCCCCGCCCCACGGCCATGGTGGACACTGGAAGAAAACGCCACACCCCACCCACAGGAGCCGACCCCATGCCCCGCCTCGCCGTCTTCGCCCTCGTCGTCTGCGCCCTCGCCGTCGCCGCGGCCGTCGTCTCGTTCGCCCAGGGCAGCTGGCTCGGCATCGTGTGGATCTTGATGGCGGGGATCAGCAGCAACATGGCGTGGTTCTATGTGCGGAAGGCGAAGATGGAGCGCCAGGGGGAGGAGGGGGCGGCGGCCCCGGCTGCCGGCGCGCACTGAGCCGCGGACATTTCGCCCGGGGGGGGGCTGTGTGACGGAGGCCGTCGCGTGCTCGTCAGAGTGCGAACGGATCGGCGCGCACGGCGTCATCGAGATGCTTGAGGGCGTCACGGAGCCCGGGAGGAGTCCCGGACGCGGTGAGTCCGTTTCGTACGGCTTCGTCCAGTAGCCGCCGGGTGCGTACGGACGCGGTTTCGCCGACGGTGGGCATTATCGAGGCCACCAGCTCCTCGGCGTCCCGCCAGGCGTGAAGGCGCAGCAGGCAGTCCAGGAGCCGGGCCGCAGCCATGCCCCGATGTCCGACGGCGGGACCGCCCCGCTGCTCCGCGGAGCGCTGGAGGAAGGGCACGGCCCCCGCAGGGTCGCCCGCGGTCTGGATGGCCTGCCCATGGTGCCCGTCGATCTCGTTCGCCATGATCCACCACGACCACGCCGGATCCTGGAGCTCGCCATCGCACTCCAGCAGCGACCGTGCCCTGTCGAATGAGCGACCGGCCTCGGCGAGGGCACCGCAGCCCGCGAGTCCTTTCGCCTCCCGCACGCGGAAGATCGCCTCGACCCGGGGCGACAGACGGTCCTGCTCGATGACCGCACGCGCCACGGCCAGCTCCTCGCGGTAGCGGCCGAGCCAGCCGGAATGCATCGCGATGTTCTGCAGAATGAGCAACTCCATCGACCGGTCGCCGGACAGCTTCGCCAGCAACAGCGCCTCCTGATTGAAGCGCCGCGCGGCGTCGTGCTGCTCGGCATCGAAGAGCACCCAGCCGGCGACCTCGGCCAGCTCACTCGCCGCCGACCTGATGTCCCGCTCGTACGCGCTGTCGTAGTCGCCGTCACCCAACCGCTTGTGCACGCTTTTGAAGGTGCGTGCCGCCACTTCGGCGATGGGCATTCCCGTCAACTCGTTGTCCAGGAAGATCAGCCGCTGGGACGCCTCCCGGATCGCCTGCGCGTACTCGGCCCCGCGCGTTTCGTTCAGACGCAGCAGCGGCACGCGCTCGTGCACATCCTCGCGCAGCCGCTCCACCGATACGTCCAAGGCCGCGGCGATGAAGGGCAGCCACTCCCTGGGGACCCGCTTCCCCAGCTCCCACCTGCTGACTTCTTTCCGCGTCACGGGATCGCCGCAGACACCGGCGGCCTTGCAGACCTCACGTGCCAACCACGCCTGGGATTTCTCGCCCCGGAGGTGACGGATGCGAGCCCCGATGTTTTCCGGCATGACTCCATACTGGCCGACACGGGGCCGACAAGGGGCCGACATGGGGCGGCTGTTGTGCGTGGCGCTTCAGCGACAGGGTTGCCTCATGAACCAACACCGAGGAACCCTCGATCCCCCCGTCCACCTGCCGGACCCGTTCGCCGGAGACATCAACCCCGTTCCGAGGGACGGCTGCGCTCGTTGCGCGGCGGAGGCCGCGCGGCGGGAGGCGGCGCGGGACGCGGGGCATCTCTTTGTGGCTGTGGAAGCGAGCAATGAGATTCGTCGGCATCCGCGTCACCAGGTTGTTCAGGGGGACGTTGGCGGTGCGGGAATGGGGCACGGTCCGGTGCGGCGCAGGCGAGGGGAGAACGTCGTGGCTTGGTGGTTGATGGAGAGCGGGAATCCGCAGGACGACAGCGACAGCGGCAACAAGCACGGGGGTGGCGGCTCGGACGAGGGCGGCAACACGAACGACGGCCAGGCCCCGGCGGAAGGCCGGTGACCGTGCACGAGGAAATGGCGGCGGGTCCGGAAGGGCTCGCTGCTGTGCTCATGGGGAAGGGTGCGCTGACGAGTGACTGGCTGCCGTCCTACGAGGCGGTGCCGCGTCATTGGTTCGTGCCCGAGGTGATCTGGCCCGGTCGTGGTGGTGAGAACCGGCAGGACGGTCGGGTGATGCGTGGTGAGGAGCCCGAGGCGTGGTGGGCGGCTGTTCACCGTGACGCGCCGATTACGACGCAATGGGATGACGGGGAGTACACCGGGCCCGGAAAGGGGCGCATTCCGTCCAGTTCCAGTTCGATGCCGACGATGGTTTTCTCGATGCTGGACGCGTTGAGCGTGGAAAAGGGGCACCGGGTGCTGGAGATCGGCACCGGTACCGGGTGGAATGCGGCGCTGCTGTCCCATCGGGTCGGGGCGGAGAATGTCGTCACCGTGGAGGTGGATGAAGGCAGCGCCCGGGATGCGCGGCGGCGCCTGGAAGTAGCGGGGTATGGGCCGCTGGCCGTCGTCGGGGACGGGGGCGAGGGATACGCCGAGGGCGGACCGTACGATCGCGTGATCGCCACGTGTTCCATTGGCCGTGTGCCGCGGGCATGGCTGACGCAGACGAAGCCGGGCGGGGTCGTGGTCGCCCCTTGGGGGCCGGTTTACGGCGGCGAGGCGGTCGTCCGGCTTTCCGTCGCCGGGGACGGGACGGCGGCGGGCCGGTTCGTGGGGTCCTCGGCATTTATGCGACTGCGTGCTCAGCGTTCCGTCCGTAAACACGTACGGGAATATCTCGGCGGGCGTGATTGGCCGGCGGACGGGGTGCGCAGTACGACCTTTCTTTCCCCGGATGCGGTGGGGGACTGGGAGGTCATGTTCGCCGTCGGAGTGCAAGTGCCGAATGCGTTTCCTTGGATGGAATCGTACGAGGACGGTTCCTATACGTTGTGGCTCCGGGATACGGGTGTCACCTCGTGGGCGACAGTTGATTATGTACCGGGGTGTGTCGAGTTCGAGGTTCATCAGAGCGGTCCCCGGCGGCTGTGGGATGAAGTGGTCGCTGCCCATCGTTGGTGGGAGGGGCGGGGTAGGCCGGGATTCGAGCGGTTCGGGCTGACTGTGGACGGTGGCGGCGAGCGGGTGTGGCTGGATTCGCCGGACAAGCCGGTGCCCATCGTGGGCTGACCGCTCGGGGCAACGGGCGGGACGGTGGACCGTACGGCTACGACAGACCCGCCCCGCCCACCTGCGGAATCTGCGGCTCCCCCTGCCAGAAACGGAACAGCTCCTGGCCCCAGTACGTATCCCAGTTCCCGATGCCCAGGCCGCGGAGAATCGCGTCCACCGCGTCGAAGAAGATGTGGTTGATCTCCGGGACCCACAGCAGGCCGAAGACGGCGATCAGACCGAACGGGGCGAAGGGTTCGACCTGGCGGCGGATGTTGTGGGAGAGCCAGGGTTCGAGGACGCCGTAGCCGTCGAGGCCGGGGACCGGGAGGAAGTTGAGGATGGCGGCGGTTACCTGGAGGAGGGCCAGGAAGGCGAGGGCGTAGCGGAAGTCGCGGGGGACGTCGTCCATGGCGCCGAGCCAGAAGGGGGCCGAGACGACCGCGGCGAAGAGGACGTTCGTCAGGGGGCCGGCCGCCGAGATCAGGCTGTGCCGCCAGCGGCCCTTGATGCGGCCGCGTTCGATGAAGACCGCGCCGCCCGGCAGACCGATGCCGCCCATGATCACGAAGATCACCGGGAGGACGATGCTGAGGAGCGCATGGGTGTATTTGAGGGGGTTGAGGGTGAGATAGCCCTTGGCGCCGATGGAGATGTCGCCGCTGTGCAGTGCCGTACGGGCGTGGGCGTACTCGTGCAGGCACAGCGAGACGATCCACCCGGAGACCACGAACAGGAAGACGGCGAAGCCGGGGCTGGCCGCGAGGCGTCCCGTCCAGACGGCCCAACCCGACACCGCCATGACGGCGACGAGCGCGAGGAAGACCGGGCTGACGCGGCGGTCGGCGCGCTGTGCTGCTGTGGTCATCGTGTGGTGCTCCCGGTTTCGCTGTGACAGGCAGTCACGACCGTAATCGACGGGCGGGGCGACCGTGCACGGAAAACGACGGGCGGCGGGCGCCGAGTTCCGGGCAGGCTGGCCCCATGACGGATACGGGGGCGGGACGGACGGAGCGGTCCGGGCGGGACGGCCAGGCCGTACGGGGCCGTGGCGCGCGGGAGGTGTGGGCCGTGAATCATTCGTACGTACAGGACAATGGTGCGGTGCGCTACGGAATCCTCGGGACGGCCCAGGCCCACCGGAGCGACGGGACGCCCGTCGCCCTCGGCGGGCCCCGCCTGCGCACGCTGCTCACGGCGCTGGCGCTGCGTCCCGGCCGGGCCCTCACCGCCGAGCTGCTGATCGCCGACGTCTGGGGCCCTCAGCCGCCTGCCGACGCGACCGGCGCGTTGCAGGCGCTGATCGCGCGGCTGCGCCGGTCCGTCGGCCGGGAGGCGATCGCCTCCGTACACGGCGGGTACCGGCTCTGCGCCGTCCCCGCCGATGTCGACCTGCACCGTTTTCAGCAGCTGGCGGACGAGGGGGCGCGGGCGCTGGCCGACGGCGATCCGGTCAAGGCCGCCACGCTGCTGGACGACGCCCTGGCGCTCTGGCGCGGCCCGGCGCTGGCCGACCTCCCGGAGGCGGCGGGCGAGGCGGCCCGCGCCGAACGTGCTCACCTGGAGGCCCGGCGTACGCGGCTCGCCGCCGATGTCGCCCTCGGCCGGCCCGGCCAGGCCCTGCCCGCGCTGACGGCCCTGTGCGAGGACCATCCGCTCGACGAACCACTCCAGGCCCTGCGTCTACGCGCGCTGCGGGCGGCGGGGCGTACGGCCGAAGCGCTCGATGCGTATGCCTCGGTGCAGGCCGACATCGCCGACCGCCTCGGCGCGGCCCCGGGACCCGAACTTCGCTCCCTGCACATGGAGTTGCTGCGGGAGGGGGAGGTGGTGATGGGGGAGGCTGTTGCCCACGAGCCGGAGGCAAAGGCGGCCGTCCACCCCGCACCCACCCCCCGCCGCGGCAACCTCCGTACCCGTACCACCTCCTTCGTCGGGCGGGAGGACGACCTCGCGGTGATCCGGGCCGATCTCGGCGTGCACCGGCTGGTGACGCTGCTCGGGCCGGGCGGGGCGGGCAAGACGCGGCTTTCGCAGGAGAGCGCCGAGGCGGCGGCCGCCGCGGCGCCCGGGATGTGGCCGGACGGCGTGTGGTTCGCGGAGCTGGCGCCCGTGGACGATCCGCAGACCGTGCCGGAGGCGGTGCTCACGGCGCTCGGGGCGCGCGAGACCGTCGTCCGCACCACCACCGACGAGCTGCGCGCCGCCGCCGACCCGACCACGTACGACCCGATGGCGCGCCTCGCCGAGCACTGCGCGAGCCGCCGGATGCTGCTCGTCCTCGACAACTGCGAGCATGTGATCGGCGCTGCCGCCGAGCTGGCGGACCGGCTGCTGGCCGAGTGTCCCGGTGTGACCGTGCTGGCCACCAGCCGGGAGCCGCTGGCCGTGCCGGGGGAGGCGCTGCGGCCGGTGGAGCCGCTGCCCGATCCGGTCGCGCTGCGGCTGCTGGCGGACCGCGGTGCCGCGGCCCGGCCCGGGTTCCGCGTCGAGGACGATCCGGTCGCGTGCGCGGAGATCTGCCGGCGGCTCGACGGGCTGCCGCTCGCCATCGAACTGGCCGCGGCCCGGCTGCGGCTGCTCACCCCGCGCCAGCTCGCCGACCGGCTGGACGACCGGTTCCGGCTGCTGACCAGCGGGAGCCGTACCGTACTGCCCCGGCAGCAGACGCTGCGCGCGGTGGTGGACTGGTCCTGGGACCTGCTCGACGCCCCCGAGCGCGCCGTGCTGCGCCGCCTGTCCGTCTTCTCCGGCGGCTGTGATCTTGCCCAGGCGGAGGAGGTCTGCGCGGACGCGGGGAGTACGGGCGGCTCGGTGGCCCCCCGCGATGTCGCCGCCCTGCTCGGGTCGCTGATCGACAAGTCGCTGGTCGTCGCCGCGCCGGGCGGGGACGGGCGGATGCGCTACCGGCTGCTGGAAACCGTCTCGGAGTACGCCGGCGAGCGGCTGGACGAGGCGGGGGAGCGGGCCGCGGCCGAGCGGCGGCACCTGGTCGCGTACCGCGAACTGGCCCGTACGGCCGACCCGTTGCTGCGCGGCCCGGAGCAGTGCACCTGGCTGGAGCGGCTGGAGCTGGAGCACGACAACCTGCGGACCGCGCTGCGCCGGGCCGTCGCCGTGCGCGACGAGCACGAGGCGCTGTGCCTGGTGCTGTCCCTCCAGTGGTTCTGGTCGCTGCGCGACCACCGCGCCGACGCCCGTGCCTGGTCGGCCGCCGTGGCGGCGCTCGGCCCCGACCCCTTCGCGCCGCCCGTCGAGCCCGCGCCCGTCCTGCACGCGCGGCCCATCGACGCGCCGCCGCCGATGGACCCGGAGCAGCTGCAGGAGGCGCGTCGCGAGGTCCGGCTGGTGGGGCTGGCCAATTCGGACAGCGACATCGCGGCCCTGGGCAACCCGGATCGGCGGGAGGAGCTGACGGGCATCCTCGCCGCGTACCGCAGCGGCATGCCGCAGACGTGCAAGGTGCCGGGCGTCCTGTGGTACTACGCAATGATGATGACGGGCCGGTTCGACGACCTGGCGAACCTCGTCCATCAGGCGGTGAGCGCCTGCCGGGAGTACGGCTACGAATGGGAGCTGGCGAACGTCCTCCAGCTGCGCGCCAAGATCTTCAACGACCGGCGGGACGGGCTGGCACAGGCCCGCCAGGACGCCGACGAGTCCCTGGAGATCTTCGTACGGCTCGGTGACGCGTGGGGCGCGGCGGAAGCCCTGGCGGGGCGCGGCGAGGCCCGCGAGGGGCGGGGCGAGTACGCGCTCGCGGCCGAGGACTACCGGGCGGCCATGCGCTACGCCGAGGAACTGGGGGCGTCCGGCCAGATCCTGCTGCTGCGCACCCGGCTCGGCAACGTCCTGATCGAGGACGGTGCGGAGGCGGACGGCGAGCGCCTGCTGCGCGAAGTGATCGAACTGGCGGAGAAGGGCAGGAGCGGCCGGGACGCCGGGCCGTTCGCGCATCTCACGCTCGCCATGCACCTCATCTGCGTCGGGGAGCTGCGGGAAGCACGCACCCACCTGGAGGAGGTGCAGGACCTGTTCGGGCAGCGCGCCCCGGAGCTGTTCCAGGGCGTCGTGATGGCGGCACTGGTCGCGCTGGATGTTGAGGAAGGGCGCTACGACGATGTGCTGCCCCGGTTCCGCGCGGCGATGCCGAAGTTCCGGGACGAGCTGGTGCAGGTGGTCGCGCCGGATCTGCCGGTCGTCCAACTCCTCACCGGCGCGCGGGCGTTGCTGGGCGCGCGGGGCGAGGCGGGCGGGCCGGACGCGGCGCGGCTGATCGGTGCGTACGACGCGCTGCGCAGCACCTCCCACCGGCCGCCGCGGGTCATCCGCAGGAACCGGGAGAGCGCCGAGGCCGAGGCCCGCGCGGTCCTCGACGCCGCCGCCTACGAACGGGCCCACGCCGAAGGCAGCGGCCTCTCCCTCGAAGAGGCCGCCGCCCTCATCTGACGCGAGCCGGGCGAAGGTGACGCGTCAGGTCTTCTTGCGGAACTTGGCCACGGCCAGGGGCGCGAACACCAGGGTGATGCCGGCGGTCCAGGCCAGGGTGATCAGCACCGGCTGGGCGACGGCGCCCTGCCCGTTCATCAGGGCCCGTGCCGCGTCCGCGAGGTTCGACAGCGGGTTGACCTTGGTGAACGCCTCCATCCAGCCCGGCATCGTGGTCGGCGGGGCGAAGATGGAGGAGCCGAACTGCAGCGGCATCAGCACCATGAAGCCGACGCCCTGCACCGCCTGCGGGGTCTTCATGGTCAGGCCCAGCAGCATGAATATCCAGGTCAGCGAGGAGCCGAAGAGCAGCGCCAGGGCGACGGCCGCCAGCAGCTCCAGCGGGCCGGTCTTCAGGTCGAAGCCGATCAGGAACGCCAGCACCAGCAGGATGACGGTGGAGACCAGCATCCGCCCGGACTCCACGACCATCTTCGCCGTCAGCACCGAGGAACGGGCTATCGGCATGGTGCGGAAGCGGTCCATCACCCCCTTGTTGAAGTCGTCGTTGACGCCGGAGCCGACCGACATGGCGATGTTCAGACCGCCCATGGCCAGCAGGCCGGGGATGATGTAGTTCACGTACGCGGAGCGGTTGCCGCCGAGGCTGCCGCCCATCGCGCCGCCGAAGACGTACACGAACAGCAGGGTGAAGACGATCGGCATCAGCAGCGCATCGATCATCGACTCGGGGTCGTTCTTGATCTGCATCGCGTTGCGGCGCATCAGGGCGCTCGTGTGACGCAGATGGGCGCGCAGGCCGATCCGGCCCTCATCGGCACCCGGCCGCTGCGGCTTGCCCGGCGCCGCCACCGTCGCGGCACTCATGCCGGAACCTCCTCGTACTGCTTGTCCTGAACGCCCTGCCGGTCCTGCGGTCCGTCCTGCGGGCCGCCGCCCGCGGCCTCCGAGGTCTTCTGGCCGGTGATGGCCAGGAACACCTCGTCCAGGCTGGGCAGGTGGGTGTTGATGCCGGAGATCGTGAAGCCCCGCTCGCCGAGCACGCCGACCACGGCGGACAGCTGCTCGTCGCTGACGATCGGGACGTTGACCACGCCGTCCTCGTGGTCGGCGGTGGCGCCCGCGATGCCGTCCAGGCCGGCCTGCGCGATGGCGCCGACCATCCGGTCCAGCTCGGCGGCGTGCGCCGGGCGTATCTGGAGCGTACGGCCGCCGACCTTGGTCTTGAGCTCGTCCACCTTGCCGTCGGCGATGACCCGGCCGCGGTCGATGACCGTCAGTTCGTGGGCCAACTGCTCGGCCTCTTCCATGTACTGGGTGGTGAGCAGGACCGTGGCGCCGTCGCGCACCATGCTGCGGACCTCGTCCCACACCTCGTTGCGGGTGCGGGGGTCGAGGCCGGTCGTCGGCTCGTCCAGATACAGCACCGCGGGCCTGCCGATCATGGAGGCGGCCAGGTCGAGGCGGCGGCGCATACCGCCGGAGTACTTGGCGGCGGCCCGGCCGGCGGCCTCGGTGAGGGAGAACCGCTCCAGCAGCTCGTCGGCCCGCGCGCGGGCGTCCTTGCGGGAGAGGTCCAGCAGGCGGCCGATCATGTACAGGTTCTCGCGGCCGGAGAGCTTCTCGTCGACCGAGGCGTACTGGCCGGTGAGGCCGATCGTGCGGCGCAGCGCGCGCGGCTGGCGCACCACGTCGAAACCCGCCACGGTCGCCGTGCCGGCGTCCGGCACCAGCAGCGTGGACAGGCAGCGCACCAGCGTCGTCTTGCCCGCGCCGTTCGGCCCGAGCACACCGAGCACGGTGCCTTCCCTCACATCGAGATCCACCCCGTCCACGGCCTTCACCTCGCCGAAGTGCTTGACCAGCCCCCGCACTTCGACGGCGTTCCCCGCGCCGTTGGATGTCGTCTTTCGCGTCATGCCCCACACGATGACAGCACCCACTGACAAACGACCGACAGCCGGCCGACAGCCCAGGTCAGGCCATCGGCGGCGGGCGCAGACGGCTCACCGGTCGGCCTTGATCTCCTTCATGGTCATATGGGATTCGAGGCGGAGCACGGCGGGCAGGCAGCTGAGCTTGTCGGTCAGGAAGGCTTCGTAGGCGGCGTGGTCGGCCACGGCGACGCGGAGGAAGTAGTCGGGGCGCCCGTACATACGGCGGAACTCCATGACTTCCTCATAAGAGGCCACGGTGGCCTCGAACTCCTCGAAGCTTTTGCGGTCCTGGGCGTAGATCTCGACGGCGACGAAGACTTCGAGGCCGCGGCCCACCGATTCGGGATTGACGACGGCCCGGTATCCGGCGATGACGCCGGCCTCCTCCAGCCGTTTGACGCGGCGCAGGCAGGGCGGCGGGGTGAGGCCGACGCGTTTGGCCAGCTCGACGTTGGTCAGCCGGCCGTCCTGGCCGAGGTGAAACAGAATTTCCCGGTCCACGGCATCGAGGATCATTTCATTGCGCACAGAGCCATTGTAGAGCGATAAGAGGAAACCATATAAGGTCCACTTCTTTCTAAGATTGCGCCATGGAAACAAGCCCTGCCGTCACCGGGGGCCGCCCTCGGCCCGCACCTGTCCCCGAGCCCGCGCGACGTTCCGAGGCCCCTGCGGCGTTCCGGGAATCCGCGGGCGCCGTCCTGGGATTCGTCCCGCTCGGCCTCGCCTTCGGGGCGCTGGTGACGCAGTCGGGGCTGGACTGGTGGTGGGCGGGGCTGTCCGCGGCACTCGCCTTCGGCGGCTCGTTCGAGTTCCTGCTCATCGGCCTGGTCACCGCCGCGGCCCCGCTGGCGGCCATCGCACTGTCCTCGTTCATGGTGAACGTCCGGCACGTCTTCTACGCGCTGTCCTTTCCCGTGCACCGCATACCCGGCCGCCTCGGCAAGACGTACGCCACCTTCGCGCTGTGCGACGAGGCGTATGTGCTGGCCACCCGGGAACAGGCCCGCTCCTGGCCCGGCCGCCGCATCCTGTGGATGCAGTGCTTCCTGCATGTGGCCTGGGCGGGCAGCGCGATCGCCGGAGCCCTGCTCGGCTCCCTCATCCCGGAGCGCGTCACCGGCCTGGACTTCGCCCTGACCGCCCTGTTCGCCGTCCTCGCCCTGGACGCCGTCCGGGACCTGCGCGGCGAACTGTCCACCCCCGGGCTCGCCCTGCTCAGCGCCCTCGGCGCCCGGCTCCTGTTCCCCGGCGAGATGCTCCTGGCCGCCTTCGTCCTGTTCGCCGCCGCCCTCCTGGCCCGTCAGCTCACCACCAGCAAGAAGCCGAGCCATGCCTGATCCGCGTTACGCCGTCGCCGCCGTCCTCGTCACCGCCGCGGTCACCTGGGGCCTGCGCGCCCTGCCCTTCGCCGCCCTCACGCCGCTGCGCGCCAGCCGTACCGTCCGGTACCTCAGTGCCCGTATGCCCGCCGGCGTCATGGTGATCCTGCTCGCGTACTGCCTGCGCGACCTGTCCTTCACCCAGCCGAGCAGCCTGGCCCCGCTGATCGCCCTGGCCGTCACCGTCGGGCTGCATCTGTGGCGCCGCAACGCGCTGTTGAGCATTCTCGGCGGCACGGCCGTCCACGTGATCCTGGCCAGTACGGTCTTCGCGCACTGAGTGCCGCCGTCACCGCCGCGTGGAAAAGCCGGGCGGGCGTCTTCTTCAGGGCGCCCGCCCGGCCTTCCTGTATTCAGGTGGAGGCTGTCACCCGGCTCAGCGGAAGCTGTGCTCCTTTGCCGGGAACGTGCCGCCGACGACCTCCTCGGCGAAGTCCTTGGCCGCGGTGCCCAGCACCTCGCGCACGTTGGCGTACTGCTTCACGAAGCGCGGGACGTGCCCGTTGGTCAGGCCCGCCATGTCGGTCCACACCAGGACCTGCGCGTCACAGCCGATGCCCGCGCCGATGCCGACCGTGGGGATGTGCAGCGAGCGGGTGACCTCGGCGGCCAGTTCGGCCGGTACGGCCTCCAGGACGACCGAGAAGGCGCCCGCGTCCTGCACGGCCTTCGCGTCGCGCAGCAGCTGCTGGGCCGCCTCCTCGCCGCGGCCCTGCACCGGGTAGCCGCCGTACGCGTGGACGGACTGGGGCGTCAGGCCGACGTGGGCCATGACCGGGATGCCGGAGGAGACCAGCAGCTCGACCTGGTGGGCGGAGCGCTCGCCGCCCTCCAGCTTGACCGCGCCGACGCCGGCCTCTTTGACCAGGCGGGTGGCGTTGCGCAGCGCCTGGACCGGGCTCTCCTGGAAGGCGCCGAAGGGCAGGTCGGCGACGATCAGGGCGCGCTTGGTGCCGCGGACGACCGCCGCGGACAGGATGGTGATCTCGTCCATGGTGACCGGCACGGTGGACTCGTACCCGAGGTGGCAGTTGCCCATCGAGTCGCCGACCAGCAGCACCGGGATGCCGGCCTCGTCGAAGACGGAGGCGGTCATCGCGTCGTAGGCGGTGAGCATGGGCCACTTCTCGCCGCGCTCCTTGGCGGCGGCGATGTCGCGTACGGTGACCCGCCGCGAGCTCTTTCCTCCGTACAGTGCTTTGCCCGAGCTGCTGTCGGTCTTGCCGGTGGCTGCCCCGCCAGGCGCGGTGGTCCCCTCCGCGGCCGGGTTCTGGGCAGGCGAAAGCTGCGTCATGGTGACGGCTCCTGTTCGTCATCTCGAAGCGCCCTGACGGCGTCTCCGGACTCCCTTCCATGCTGGCACGCGGGCCCGGGGGAGTGGAAGGGGCCTCGGGTGGAGGGGCGGTCCGCGCCCCGTGAGGCGGCCGTTCCCCCGTACTTCCCGCCGATGCGGAACGACCCCCTCCGATACGGAACGGAGCCGTATCGAAATGGGCGTACGCTGCCCCCATGACGAGCTCCGAACCCACCGGCACATCCGCCGCGCCCCGGCACGTTCCCGAGCACATCCACCGCCGCCGCTGGGCGATCCTGTCCGTCCTCATGCTCAGTCTGCTGATCGTGGTGCTGGACAACTCCATCCTGAACGTGGCGATGA
This sequence comes from Streptomyces sp. NRRL F-5755, assembly GCF_001279365.1. Taxonomy (NCBI): domain Bacteria; kingdom Bacillati; phylum Actinomycetota; class Actinomycetes; order Kitasatosporales; family Streptomycetaceae; genus Streptomyces; species Streptomyces sp. NRRL F-5755. The sequence continues at coordinate 19,910 of NZ_LGCW01000195.1, forward strand.
AGACGATCGCCACCCCGGCCCCCACCGGCCTCGGCGCCACGCAGAGCCAGCTGGAGTGGGCGATCAACTCCTACACGCTGGTCTTCGCGGGCCTGCTGTTCACCTCGGGACTGCTCGGTGACCGGCTGGGCCGCAAGAAGGTGCTGCTCTTCGGCCTGGTGGTGTTCGGCATCGGCTCGGTGCTGGCGGCCGTCTCCGGGTCGCCGGGACAACTGATCGCCTTCCGCGCGGTGATGGGGCTGGGCGGCGCCTTCGTGATGCCGTCCACCCTCGCCGTCCTGATGAACGTCTTCGAGCGGGACGAGCAGCCCAGGGCGATCGGCATCTGGGCGGGCGGCGTGGGGCTGGCCATCGCGATCGGACCGATCGCGGGCGGTCTGCTGCTGGACCACTTCTGGTGGGGTTCGGTCTTTCTCGTGAACGTACCGATCGTGCTCGTCGCACTGGTCGTGATGATCGTCCTGGTGCCGGACTCCAGGGACCCGCGGCCGGGGAAGCTGGACCCGCTCGGCGTGCTGCTCTCCGTCGTCGGCCTGGTGCTGCTGGTCTACGGGATCATCAAGGGCGGCCAGCTGGCCGACTTCACCGATCCGCAGGTGCTCGGCACGGTCCTGGGCGGCCTGCTCGTCCTGGTCGGCTTCGTGCTGTACGAGAAGCGGATCGATCACCCGTCGATCGACGTCAATCTCTTCCGCAAGCCGGCGTTCTCCGCCGCCGTGGGCGCCATCGCGCTGGTCTTCTTCGCGATGATGGGCGTCACGTTCTTCATCGTCTTCTACGTGCAGAGCGTGCGCGGCTACACGCCGCTCCAGGCGGGCCTGCTGATCCTGCCGCTGGCCGTCGCCCAGATGATCTTCTCGCCGAGGGCCCGGCACGCCGTCGACCGCTTCGGCTCGCGCGTCGTCTGCTCGGCCGGGATGCTGCTGGTCGCCGCCAGCATGGCCGGCTTCCTGCTGCTGGACGCCGACACCCCGATCTGGGTGCTGGAGGTGCTCTTCTTCGCCCAGGGCACCGGCTCGGCGCACATCATGCCGCCGGTCACCGTCTCGATCATGCAGTCCCTGCCGCGCGAGAAGGCGGGCTCCGGATCGGCCATCAACAACACGTTCCGGCAGGTCGGCGGCACGCTCGGAGTGGCAGTCCTGGGCTCGCTGCTGTCCACCGTCTACCGCGACGGCATCGACGGCACACTGAACTCCGTACCGGGCCTGCCGGACGCCGCCCGGCACGCGGCGGGCGAGTCCATCGAGGCCACGCTCGGCGTCGCCCGGCAGCTGGGAGCGGCCGGACAGCGGCTGACCGCCGAGGCGCACGACGCGTTCATCCACGCCATGCACGTCACCGCGCTCGCCTCGGCCGGTGTGGCGGTCCTCGGCGCGGTGGTGGTTGCGGCCTTCCTGCCGGGCAGGATGGGGGAGGGCACGCACGGTACGGACCGGGCGGAACAGGAAAAGGCGGGAGCACGGTCATGAACCGGACTGCGGGCACGGACACGGCGGCTGCGCGGGTACGCACGGACACGGCCCCCGCCACGGCCGCCGCCGCCCCGGCCCCCTGCCGCGGCCGCCCCCGCAACGCCGCCGCCGACTCCGCGATCATCGAGGCCGTGCTGCGCATGATCGAGGACGGCGTCTCCATCGGCGAACTGTCCATGGAGCGCATCGCCCGGGAGGCGGGCGTCGGCAAGGCCACCGTCTACCGGCGGTGGCCCGGCAAGAGCGAGCTGCTGCTCGACGTGATGCGCTCGCTGGACACCGACATCCCGCCGCCGGCCGGCGAGTCGGTGCGCGACGACCTCGTGGGCATCATCGAGTTCCTGCGCATCCGCGGCCTGGCCAAGCGCAACTCGGCACTGCTGCGCACCATCGTCACGCACGTCAAGGCGCAGCCGGAGCTCTGGCGGGAGTACCACGAGACGGTCGTGCAGGCCCGCCGCGAGGTGCTGCTGTCCGTGCTGCGGCGGGGCATGGCGCGCGGTGAGATCCGTACGGACCGGGACATCGACCTGCTCGCCGACCTGTTCGTCGGCCCGGTGCTGTCCCGGGCCGTGCTCCACGAGTGGGCGGACCTGCCGGAGGGGCTGGCCGAGGAGATCGTGGACACGGTGCTGTACGGCGTACGGCCGCGGGCCTGACCGTCGGTTCCGGGTCCGTACCCGACCGCTCCATGACGGGACTATGCCCGTTCTGTCACAGCCGCCGCCGGGGCCCCTGGCCCCGGAACCTCACGCCCTGAGCGGGCCGTCATCAGTTGTAAGAAAAGGCATTACAGGCCATCGCCTAGGGTCGGAGATCACAGGTGGGGCGCACGAGGCAAGGCAGTGAGGACGGCGGCATGGCGCAGGCATACATGACGGAGTCGGGGCAGGGCCACGACCCTGAGCGGAATGCCTCCCGGGCGCGGCGCCTGCGCGACTGGTGGCGCCCGGAGGGCATGTGGCGGCGGGGCATCGTGCTCGCCGTACTGGCGGTCCTGCTGGGGCTGCTGATGATCCTGCACGCGCAGGTCCCCAACACGGTGGGCAACCTGGGCAGCCTGCTGGAGACGTTCCTGCCGTGGCTCGGCCTGATCGGCGTCCCGGTGCTGCTGGTCGCCGCCGTGCTGCGCCGCTCCACGACCGCGATCGTCGCGCTGCTGCTGCCCGCGGTCGTCTGGGTCGGCCTCTTCGGCGGGCAGCTCACGGACAAGAAGGGCACCGGCGGCAACCTCACCGTCGTCACCCACAACGTCAGCGACAAGAACCTCGACCCGGCCGGTACGGCCAGGGACATCGTGAAGTCCGGCGCGGACGTGGTGGCCCTGGAGGAGCTGACCGGTGACGCGCTGCCCAAGTACAAGGAGGGGCTGGCCAAGGCGTACCCGTACCGCACGGTGCAGGGCACGGTCGGGCTGTGGAGCAAGCACCCGCTGACCGACGCGGCGCCGGTGGACATCAAGATGGGCTGGACCCGGGCGCTGCGCGCCACCGTCCAGGCCCCCAGCGGCAAGCAGGTCGCCTTCTACGTCGCGCACCTGCCGTCGGTACGGGTCAAGCTCAACGCGGGCTTCACCGCCAACCAGCGCGACAACAGCGCGACCGCCCTCGGCGAGGCGATCGCCCACGAGCGCGTCAAGCAGGTCATCCTGCTGGGTGACCTCAACGGCACCATGAACGACCGCTCCCTCGCCCCGGTCACCGCACAGATGCGCTCGGCGCAGGGCGCGGCGGGCGACGGCTTCGGCTTCTCCTTCCCGGCCGCCTTCCCGATGGCGCGGATCGACCAGATCATGATGAAGGGGATCGACCCGGTGTCCTCCTGGTCGCTGCCCCGGACCGGAAGTGATCACCTTCCGCTGGCCGCCTCGGTCAAGATCTGACAAAGCCGGAACGGCCCCTGACGGCCGGGGCGGGCCTGCTCCCGCCCCGCCGTCAGGGGCCGTCCGCGTGTGTACGCGCGGGCGGCCCGCCCCTCATCCGTAACATCGCGTTCTCCCGTCGGAATGAATGCCCTGAGAGACTTTGTTCCGTAGAAGAACTTACGGACATCCAGCATCACGCCGTCGTACGGATCCCCTGCGCACCGCTCGTCGCACCACCGCGCCCGGGGGTCCGTACGCACCGTTTTCGAAAGGTCTCTCATGCCCCTGGCGCTGCTCGCGCTGGCCGTCTCCGCCTTCGGCATCGGCACCACCGAGTTCGTGATGATGGGCCTGCTGCCCAATGTCGCGGGCGACCTGGGTACGTCCGTGCCCACGGCCGGCTATCTCGTCTCCGCCTACGCCCTCGGCGTCGTCATCGGCGCCCCGCTGCTGACCGCGCTCGGCGCGCGCGTCCCGCGCAAGCGGATGCTCCTGCTGCTCATGGCGGTCTTCACGGTCGGCAACCTGGCCTCGGCCCTGGCGCCCAACTTCGGCCTGCTGATCGCGGGCCGGCTGCTCGCCGGGCTGCCGCACGGCGCGTTCTTCGGCGTCGGCGCGGTGGTCGCGGCCCGGCTGGTCAAGGAAGGCCGGCAGGCCCGCGCCGTGGCCACCATGTTCCTCGGGCTGACCGTCGCCAACATCGTCGGCGTGCCCGCCGCGACGCTGCTCGGCCAGCACCTCGGCTGGCGCGCGACGTTCCTGGTGGTGGCCGCCATCGGGCTGGTCGCGATGGCCTCGCTGGCCCGGCTGATTCCGCCGATGCCGCGCGAGGAGCACGGCGGCGTGGCCCACGAGCTGCGCGCCATGGGCAACCGGCAGGTCGTCCTCGGCCTGGTCACCGCGGTCTTCGGCTTCGCCGGCGTGTTCGCCGTCTACAGCTACCTCGCCTCGATGATGACCGAGGTCTCCGGCTTCGCCGAGGGCTCCGTCCCGCTGGTCCTGGCGCTCTTCGGCGCGGGCATGACGCTGGGCGCGCTGGCCGCCGGACCGCTGACCGACCGCGCGCTGCGGCCCACGCTGTACGGGGCGCTCGGCGCCCTCGCCGTGACCCTCGTCGTCTTCACCTTCGCGGTGCACGTGAAGTGGGCGGCCCTGATCTGCGTGGTGATCCTCGGCGCGGTCGGCTTCATGACCACCACTCCGCTGCAGATGCTGGTCATGCAGAAGGCCCGGCACGCGCCCACCCTGGCCTCCGCCTCCAACCACTCGGCGTTCAACCTGGCCAACGCGGGCGGCGCCTGGATCGGCGGGGTGGCCATCGCGGCGGGCTGGGGCTGGACCTCCCCGGCGCTGGTCGGCGCGGCCCTGGCCGTCGTCGGCCTGGGCATCGCGGTCACCGCGGGCCTGCTGGACCGGGGCGCCGCCTCCTCCCGCGTCGTCGCGAGCAGCGAGGACGAGGTGTCGGCGGAGCTGCCGGACCGGGTGGGCTGAGCCCGTACCGCCCCGAAGGGCCGCGCCGTACGACCGTACGGCGCGGCCCTTCGCCGTACGTAAGCGCGGGATATGCGCGACCTGTGCGCCCGCTGTGTGCAACAGGCTCTTGAGGGGACCGCGTGGCGGCTGTTACACGGCTGCCGGAGAGCGGAAACAGGGGCTTCCTAGCGTTACGGGTGTGGGCCTGCACGGGCCCGCGCCAGATCCGGGCCCGGATCCAGCAGGACGTACGCAGCATGACGCACACAGCACGCACGACGTACACAGGGAGCAGCATGTTCTTCGCAGCCAACCGAACGGGCGACGCGTCCGCGACCGCCGCCCGGAACGGCAAGCGGGCGGGTCTGCGCACCGCGGTCGTCGCCGCGGCGGCGAGTGCCGCCGTCGCCGTACCGGCCGTGGCCGCGGTCGCCGCCCCGGCGCACGCCGCGTCCCCCGCCAAGCCCGCGGCGGCGGCCGGAGCCCAGGGCCAGGGCGACAAAAAGGTCAAGATCGCCAACCACTACACCCTCACGTGGAACGCCAAGAAGGGCACCGCCACGGTCCAGGACCCGGACGGCGAGACGGTCGGCGTGCTCTCCGCCAACCACCCGGGACCGATCACCAGCGACCTCGGTGACCAGGGCCGGACCACGTACACGATGGACGCGGCGATGTCGTCGGCGACGGTCAACGTCAACCACAACGGCAAGGTCACGTCCTACGACTTCCTGCGGGCCTAGCAGCGCCCACGGCAGCTGGTCCCGGTGCGGCGGTACCGGGACCAGCTGCTGCTCCACCGTTCAGACCGACTCCCGCCAGTGGTTGGTGACCGGCAGCCGCCGGTCCTTGCCGAAGCCCTTGGCGGAGATCTTCGTGCCCGGCGGGTACTGCCGCCGCTTGTACTCGGCCGCGTCCACCATCCGCAGCACCCGCACCACCAGCTCGTCCTCGTACCCGAGCCCGACGATCCGCTCGCGCCCCTGGTCGCGGTCGACGTACAGCTCCAGGATCGCGTCGAGGATCTCGTAGTCGGGCAGCGAGTCGGTGTCCACCTGTCCGGGGCGCAGCTCGGCGCTCGGCGGCTTGGTGATCGAGTTCTCCGGGATCGGCGGTGTACGCCCGTGATCGGCCGCCGACCGGTTGCGCCAGCGCGCGAGCCGGAAGACGTCGCTCTTGTACACGTCCTTGATCGGCCCGAAGCCGCCCACCGCGTCGCCGTACAGCGTCGAGTAGCCGCACGCCAGCTCGGACTTGTTGCCCGGCGCGAGGACGAGATGGCCCTCCTGGTTGGAGAGCGCCATCAGCGTCGTGCCGCGCAGCCGGGCCTGGAGGTTCTCCTCGGCGACCCCGGTCAGCTCCAGGGATGCCATGTACGCGTCGAACATCGGCCCGATCGGCACCGTACGCAGCCGCAGCCCGGTGCGCCGGGCCAGCTCGGCCGCGTCCTCCTTGGAGTGCTCGGAGGAGTAGCGGGAGGGCATCGAGACGCCGTATACGCTCCGGGCGCCGAGCGCGTCGCACGCGATGGCGGCGACCAGCGCGGAATCGATCCCGCCGGACAGCCCGAGCAGCACGCTGCGGAACCCGTTCTTGGTGACGTACCCCCGCAGCCCGGCGACCAGCGCGCCGTAGATCTCCTCGGTGTCCTCCATGTGCGGGGCCTGCCCGCCGGTCTCCCACGGCGCGTCATCGGGCAGAGCATCATCGGTCAGCGGCTCGGCCGTCAGGACGACGTGCTCGATCCGCAGTCCGTCGTCCACCACCCCGGACGGCGCCCGGGGCGCGGCGGCCGGCAGGTCCAGGTCGAGCACCACACAGCACTCCTCGAACTGCGGCGCCCGCGCGAGCACCGTGCCGTCCCGGCCCACCACGATCGAGTCGCCGTCGAAGACCAGGTCGTCCTGCGCGCCGGACATCGCCAGGTACGCGATCGCGCAGCCGGCCTCCCGGGCGCGCCGCCGGACCAGCTCCAGGCGGGTGTCGTCCTTGTTCCGCTCATACGGCGAGGCGTTGACGGAGACCAGCAGCCCCGCCCCGGCCGACCGGGCCGCGGGCACCCGGCCGCCGTCCTGCCACAGGTCCTCGCAGATCGCCAGCGCCACGTCCACGCCGCGCACGCGGACCACGGGCAGCGTCTCGCCCGGCACGAAGTACCGGAACTCGTCGAAGACGCCGTAGTTGGGCAGGTGGTGCTTGGCGAAGGAGAGCGCGACCGCGCCGCGGTACAGCACCGCGGCGGCGTTCTGCGGGGCGCCCGCGGGCTGCCCGTACCGCGGCTGCGCCTGCTCGCAGTGGTCCAGATAGCCGACCACGACGGGGATGTCCCCGAAGCCCTCGTCGGCGAGCCGGGCGGCGAGCGCGCGCAGCGCGGCGCGGCTCGCCTCCACGAACGACGACCGCAGCGCCAGGTCCTCGACGGGGTAGCCGGTCAGCACCATCTCGGGGAACGCGATCAGGTGCGCACCCCGCCGGGCGGCCTCCCGGGTCCACCGCACGATCGTTTCGGCGTTGCCGGTGAGGTCCCCGACGCAGGCGTCGGTCTGGTTCAGGGCGATCCGCAGACGAGGCACGCGGCCGAGCTTAGGGGCCCGGCCCGCGGCCTGCCGGGAGGCCGGACCGACCGTCTGTCGGACGCTTCGGCCCGGCCGCCCGTACCGCCTACTTCCGGTACCCGAGGACCGTCATCATCCCCGACTCCGCGTGGTAGACGTTGTGGCAGTGCAGCATCCACAGGCCCGGGTTGTCGGCGTCGAGATCGACGTCCAGGCGGCGGCCCGGCAGCACGATCGCGGTGTCCTTGCGCGGTCCGCCGTCCGGCAGCGCGAAGGTGTGCCCGTGCAGGTGCATCGGGTGCCACATCGTGGTGTTGTTGCGGAACGACAGCCGTACGCGCTCACCGGAACGCACCGGATAGCGCTGCGACGGCGTGTACTTCTTGCCGTTGACCGCCCAGTCGTACTTCGCCATGGAGCCGGTGAGGTCGAACCGGATCGTGCGGTCCGGCGTGCGCGACGCCAGCCGCACCGATCCGTCGGCCTTGAGCCGGTCGGCCGTCAGCAGCCGCCCGTCCAGCTCCTTCGGCCGTACGGACGCGTCGGGCGCCGCGCCGTCGCCGGTGCGCAGCAGGGCCAGTCCGGTGCGCTTCTTGCCCTCGGCGAGCGCGGTCAGCGGGAAGACGCCGTCCTCGGCCGTGACCACCACGTCGTAGCGCTCGCCCATGCCCAGCAGCAGGGCGTCCGTGGCGGCGTGGGCGACGGGGTAGCCGTCGGTGTGCGTCACCGTCATGGTGTGGCCGCCGAGCGCGACGCGGTAGGCGGTGTCGCCGCCGGCGTTGATGAAGCGGATGCGGACCCGGTCGCCGGGCTTGGCGCGGAAGGTCTGCGGGTCCTCCGGGGTACGGCCGTTGACCAGGTGGTACGGGTAGTCCACGTCGCCCGCGTCGCCGCCGAGCAGCTTGCTGGTGGCGCCCATCAGCATGCGGGAGGGGCCGGTGGGAGAGGGCGCCTTGCGGCCGCCCATGGAGTGCGCTCCATGGTCCATCCCGCCGTGGCCGCCCATGTCCATGCCGCCGTGGTCCATCCCGCCGGACCCGGACCCGTGGTCCATCCCGCCCATGCCCTTGGACAGTTCGGCCAGCACCGCGTCCGGCGTGCTGCCGTCCACCCCGTCGACCCAGTCGTCCAGGACGACGACCCACTCCTTGTCGTACTTCAGCGGCTCCTTCGGGTCCTCGACGATCAGCGGCGCGTACAGGCCGCGGTCCTGCTGCACGCCCGAGTGCGGGTGGAACCAGTACGTGCCGGGGTGGCTGACGGCGAAGCGGTACGTGAACGAGCCGCCCGCCTTGACCGGGCGCTGGGTCACGTCCGGTACGCCGTCCATGTCGTTGCGCAGGGCCAGGCCGTGCCAGTGCAGGGAGGTGGCCTCGGGCAGGTGGTTGGCGAGCGTCAGCTCCAGGGTGTCGCCCGCGGTGACTCGTACCTCCTTGCCGGGCAGCTCGTCCCCGTAGGCCCAGCTGCCGACCGTACGGCCGCCCAGGTCGAGCTTGGCGGCGGTGGCGGTCAGCGCCACCTTCCGTACGGGGCCGGAGCCGCGCCTGGCCTCGGCGGCGGCCACCTCCGGGCCGTCGGGGGAGACGTAACCGCCCGGCGCCTCGGCCGGGTTGCCGGCGCCGCCGTGGCCGGAGTGGCCCTTCTGGTCGGCGGTCGAACAGGCGGCGAGCAGGCCGCTGCCGGCGGCCGCGATGCCCGCGCCGAGCACGGCGCGGCGGGTGTGCGTACGCATGCTGAAGAAACACCTCGTGGTGAAGTCGGTTTGCCGGTGGGCGCGTGGGGGCCGGGCCGCGGACGCGCGCAGGCGTCGGCGGCCGGCCGCGCTTCTACACGCGCAGGACCGAGAGCCGGGCGAGGTGTTTGTGGCGGGGGACCGGTGGCGGCAGGGGGCGCAGGCCGCGCAGCAGCCGGGCCCGTACGGCGGCGAGCAGGTCGGCGGCGCGCCGCCCCAGCAGCCGTCCCGTACGGACCAGGACGAGCACCCACAGGGAGAGCACGGCCAGGCAGACCGCGCCGGGGTTCATGGCGTGGTCGTCGTCGGCGATGGAGGAGGAGGCACGGACCGTGAGGTGCTGGGCTGTGCGTTCCTGGTCTGCGTGTTGCTGGGCTGCGTGTGCCCGGTGCGGGCCCGGCATCGGCTGCGCGTCTTCCTGGTGCGCCGCGGCCATCGGCTGATGCGCCGGGCCCATCGCCCCCGACCCGTGCCCGCCCACCGGATGCCCCAGCGTGTGCATCCCGACGATGCCGACGATCAGCGCGGCGAACAGCAGCAGGCGGCCGCACCATGCGGCGGCCTTCCCCTGTCCACGCGTCGCGTACGGCATCTCTGCACGGCCTCCCGGAATCTCTGCCCAGCACCCTACCCCTGTGGGGTATGCCGTCCGAGGGCCACCCGGCCCGCCCCCGGACCTTTACTTTGCTTATCCTTGACCTTGATGTCCGTGCAGACGAGCAAGAGCCGCCGCGCCGCCCCCGTCCTCCTCCTGCTCGGAGCGGTGGCGTACACCGCGTGGGTGCTGGAGGTGGTGCTGTCCACCGGCCTCGATCCGGTACGGACGTACGTCAGCGAACTGGCCGCCGCCGACCAGCCGCTCGGCGGCCTGTTCCGCGCCACCGACCTGGCCGCCGGGGTGCTGGTGCTGGCCGGCGCGGTGACCGCGCTGCTCACGCTGGAGCGGCGGCCCTGGGCGACGGCGGGCTGGGCCGCGCTCGCGCTCTTCGGCGGCGCCACCGCCGTCGACTCCCGGCTGCCGCTGAGCTGCGCGCCGACCAGCGACCCGGAATGCGCGGCCCGCGAGACGGCGGGCCTGGTGCCCGCCACCCACACCGCGCACGCGATCAGCAGTTCGCTGGCCATGGTGGGCGCGCTGGCCGGTCTCGTGCTGCTGACCGTCGCCGCCCGCCGGTACGGCTGGTGGCCGCCGCTCGGCCGGATCGCGCCGTGGCTGACCGCCGCCGAACTGGCCGCCACCGTCTGGACCCTCTCCTCCATCGCCGCCTTCACCGAGGGCCACGGCACCTGGGCGCTCGGCGTCGGCCAGCGCCTCCAGGTCCTGCTGGTCGCCCTGTACGTGGGCCTGCTCGCGTGGTGTGTCGGGCGAGCGGGCACCACTACGGGGAGAGAAGGGGGAACGGCATGAGCGGGGACGGCGGCAAGCGCAAGGGCCCGGCCCCCGGCCGCATGCTGCGCGTGGACGGCACGGTGCTGCACGTCCTGTGCGAGGGCGGCGGGCCGGTGTGCGTGCTCAGCGGCGGGCTGGGCGTGAGCTGGTTCGACTGGGACCAGGTCGCGGCCCGGCTCGCCCCGCACCGTACGGTCGTCCGCTTCGACCGGCCCGGCCTCGGACTGAGCGCGCCCGCCACCGGACCGCCCACCGCGGCGGGCGAGGCCGCCCGGATCGCGCGCGTCCTGGACGCGCTCGGCCTGTACGGGCCGTGCACGGTCGTCGGCCACAGTCTGGCCGCCTTCCACGCCGAGGCGTTCGCCCGGCTCCATCCGGAGCGCGCCGCGGGTCTCGTGCTCGTCGACGGCAGCGTGGAGGAGGACCCGCGCCCGCGGCTGCCGCGTACGGTCCGTACGGCCTGGGCCGGGGGCCTCGCGTCCGTCCTGTCGGCCGCCGGGCTGCCGCGCGCCCTGGGACCCACCGCGCGCCGTCTGACCGTCCGCGCCTCGACCGTGCGCAACCACCCGCGCGGCCCCCATGAGGCCGGCGCCTACCGCACCAGCCGGGTGCTGCGCGCCTGCGCCATGGAGAACGCGACGTACGCCTACCAGGCCGCCGAGGTCACCGCGCTGCGCCCGGACCATCCGCTGCGGGGCGTGCCGGTGACGGTCCTGGCGGCGTACGACGGCAGCGAGACGCCGCGCGAACTGCGCTGGCTGGAGCGTCAGCGGGCGCTGGCCACCCAGCTCGGCGGCGCCTTCGCGGTGGCCGCCCCGGCCGGACACCTCATCATGGCCGACGCACCGGACGCGGTGGCCACCGCCGTGCTGTCCCTGGCCGCCGACCCGGACCTCGAAGGGCCGCGCGGGCGCTGAGAGCCTGTGTCATGGCCCCAGCCGGGCCGGGGCCATGACACAGGCTCTGAGCCCGGAAGCGGTCACGGCTTGGCGGTGCGCCGCGCCCGCAGCTCGAAGAAGTGCGGTACGGACGCCGCGCCGACGATGGCGTCCCACAGCCGGTCGGCCTCCGCGCCGGTGGGCGTGGGCGCCACCACGGGCCCGAAGAAGCCGCGTTCGCCGCGGCGGGTGGTGATGACCGTGACGGGCGAGCCCGCGTTCTTGCCGGAGAACTCCTGCGCCTGCTCGCGGGCGCGGGCCACCTGCCGGTCCAGCGCGGCGTCGTGCAGCACGTCGGCATAGGTCGCGGCGCCCGCCTCGGCCAGGCAGCGTTCGGCCAGCTCCGGCGACGGGTCCGCGCCGCCGTCGAACACCGCGGCGCCGTACGCGGCGTACACCGTGCCGGTCAGGGTGTCCCGGCCGTCGGCGTGCGCGGCCTCGGCCAGCCGCAGCAGGCAGCGGCTCCCGGCGGCGGCCGGGCGGCGCTCGTCCGGCAGCTTGTCCGGCGGCGCGCCGTCGGTCAGGTCGAAGGCGCGGTAGGACAGCGGGATGCCCCGGCGCTCGGTGGCGTCCACCAGCCAGCGCGCGGTGCGCCAGGTCCAGGGGCACGCGGAGTCGAAGTGGAACGTCACGGCCGTGACGTCGAAGTGCTTGCTCACGGGTTCTCCTCGGCCGTCGGCGGGCACTCGGGGGGAGGCACGGACCAGGACCGGTCCGGCGCGGCGGTACGGTCCCGGGCGCCCGCGGAACAAAGCGGAATGATCCGGGCCGCCCTCTCCCGGGGTACCGCCCGCCGCACCCGGGCAAACGTGCCGGTGCCGCCGTGCGGCCCGGCGGTTCTGTTCCCGGCCGAGGGTGCGTAATGTGACGGTAACCCCCTCACGTGATACTGGTGTGCCACACCTCGTTGACCTGCGGGGGTGGACAGGCCGATTGACCTGCGAGGATTGGTGAGCCATGGACAAGCAGCAGGAGTTTGTGCTCCGTACGCTGGAGGAGCGCGACATCCGCTTCGTACGACTGTGGTTCACCGACGTACTGGGGTTCCTGAAGTCCGTCGCGGTCGCCCCCGCCGAGCTTGAGCAGGCGTTCGACGAGGGCATCGGCTTCGACGGCTCGGCGATCGAGGGCTTCGCGCGGGTATACGAATCCGACATGATCGCCAAGCCGGACCCGGGCACCTTCCAGATCCTGCCGTGGCGCGCCGAGGCCCCCGGCACCGCCCGGATGTTCTGCGACATCCTGATGCCGGACGGCTCCCCGTCCTACGCCGACCCGCGCTATGTCCTCAAGCGCATCCTCGCCAAGACCTCCGACCTCGGCTTCACCTTCTACACCCACCCCGAGATCGAGTTCTTCCTGCTCAAGGACAAGCCGGTGGACGGCACCCGGCCCAGCCCCGCGGACTCCTCCGGCTACTTCGACCACACCCCGCAGAACGTCGGCATGGACTTCCGCCGCCAGGCGATCACCATGCTCGAATCGATGGGCATCTCGGTGGAGTTCAGCCACCACGAGGGCGCGCCGGGACAGCAGGAGATCGACCTGCGCTACGCCGACGCGCTGTCCACCGCCGACAACATCATGACCTTCCGCCTGGTGATGAAGCAGGTCGCGCTGGAGCAGGGCGTGCAGGCGACGTTCATGCCCAAGCCGTTCTCCGAATACCCGGGTTCGGGCATGCACACCCACCTCTCGCTCTTCGAGGGCGACCGCAACGCCTTCCACGAGTCCGGCGCCGAATACCAGCTCTCCAAGGTCGGCCGCTCCTTCATCGCCGGCCTGCTGCGGCACGCGGGCGAGATCTCCGCCGTCACCAACCAGTGGGTCAACTCCTACAAGCGCATCTGGGGCGGCGCCAACCGCACCGCGGGCGCCGGCGGCGAGGCCCCCTCGTACATCTGCTGGGGCCACAACAACCGCTCCGCGCTCATCCGCGTGCCGATGTACAAGCCGGGCAAGATGGGCTCCACCCGGGTCGAGGTCCGCTCCATCGACTCCGGCGCCAACCCCTACCTGACGTACGCGGTGCTGCTCGCCGCCGGTCTCAAGGGGATCGAGGAGGGCTACGAACTCCCGGCCGGCGCCGACGACGACGTCTGGGCGCTGTCCGACTCCGAGCGCCGCGCCCTGGGCATCGAGCCGCTGCCGCAGAACCTCGGCGAGGCCATCGACCTGATGGAGCGCAGCGAACTGGTCGCGGAGACCCTCGGCGAGCACGTCTTCGACTTCTTCCTGCGCAACAAGAAGCAGGAATGGGAGGAATACCGCTCCGAGGTGACCGCGTTCGAGCTGCGCAAGATGCTGCCGGTCCTGTGACCGCGCACCCCGCTCCGCAGCACCAGGGGCGGCGCAGCAGCGCCTTCTCCCGGCTGCTGCGGTACGGCTTCACCGACCCGTCGGCGGCCGGGCGGCTGCTGGAGGCGCCCGAACTGGCCGCCGTACGGGACGACTCGGTGCTCCTGGAGGCGCTGGGCGCCACCGCCGACCCGGACCTGGCGCTGACCGCGCTGGTCCGGCTGGCGGAGGCGCAGGACGAGGACGAGCGGCAGACGCTGCTGTCCACGCTGATCACCGCGAAGCCGCTGCGCGACCGGCTGCTGGGCGTGCTCGGCGCCTCCGAGGCGCTCGGCGACCACCTCGTGCGGCATCCGCGCGACTGGCACTCGCTGGTCACCTACGAGGCGGCCGACCTGCACCCGGCCACGCCCGAGTTCGAGGCGGCGCTCGCCGAGGGTGTCTGGGGCGAGCCGGGCCGGGACCGGCCGCGCCCGGACGCGCTGCGCGCCGCGTACCGCCGCTGTCTGCTCGGCATCGCGGCCCGCGACGTGTGCGGGACCACCGACCTGGCCGAGACCGCCGCCGAACTGGCCGACCTGGCGACCGCGACGGTACGCGCCGCGCTGGAGATCGCCGCCGAGGAGCAGCCCACCGACGCCGCCGCCTGCCGTCTGGCGGTCATCGCGATGGGCAAGTGCGGCGGGCGGGAGCTGAACTACGTCTCGGACGTGGACGTCATCTTCGTCGCCGAGGCGCGCGACGGCGTGGAGGAGCCCAAGGCCCTCCAGGCCGCGACCCGGCTGGCGGGCCGGATGATGCGGGTGTGCTCCGACGTCACCGCCGAGGGCACCATCTGGCCGGTGGACGCCAATCTGCGCCCCGAGGGCCGCAACGGACCGCTCGTCCGCACCCTCAACAGCCACCTCGCCTACTACGAACGCTGGGCCAAGACCTGGGAGTTCCAGGCCCTGCTGAAGGCCCGGCCGATGGCGGGCGACGCGGAGCTGGGCAAGGAGTACGTGGCCGCGGTCACCCCGCTGGTCTGGCAGGTCTCCGAGCGCGAGAACTTCGTCACCGACGTACGGCAGATGCGCCTGCGCGTCGTGGAGAACATCCCCGCCGCCCAGGTCGACCGCGAACTGAAGCTCGGCCCCGGCGGGCTGCGGGACGTCGAATTCGCCGTCCAGCTGCTCCAGTTGGTGCACGGGCGCAGCGACGCGACGCTGCACAGTCCGAGCACCCTCGACGCCCTCTCGGCGCTGGCGGCCGGCGGCTATGTGGGCCGCGAGGACGCCAAGGCCCTGGACGCCGCGTACTGCTTCCTGCGCACCCTCGAACACCGCATCCAGCTCCACAAGATGCGCCGTACCCACCTGATGCCCGAGGACGAGCCCGACCTGCGGCGCCTGGCCCGCTCGATGGGCATGCGCACCGAGCCGGTGGAGACGCTGCGCAAGGAGTGGAAGTGGCACGCCCGCGAGGTGCGGCGGCTGCACGAGAAGCTGTTCTACCGGCCGCTGCTGGACGCCGTGGCGCACCTGGAGGCGGGCGGCACCCGGCTCTCCGCCAAGGCCGCCGGCCAGCGCCTCGAAGCGCTCGGCTACGCCGACCCGGTCGCCGCCCTGCGCCACCTCGAAGCGCTGGCCTCCGGCGTCACCCGCAAGGCCGCCATCCAGCGCACCCTGCTGCCCGTCCTGCTGGCCTGGTTCGCCGACTCCGCCGACCCGGACGCCGGACTGCTCAACTTCCGCAAGGTCTCCGACGCGCTCGGCAAGACGCCCTGGTACCTGCGCCTGCTGCGCGACGAGGGCGCCGCGGCCGAGAACCTGGCCCGCGTCCTGTCGGCCGGCCGCCTCGCCCCCGACCTGCTGCTACGCGCGCCCGAGGCGGTCGCGCTGCTCGGCGCCAAGGACGGCTTGCAGCCGCGCGGCCGGGCCGCCCTGGAGCAGGAGGTGCTGGCCGCGGTCGGCCGCGCGGAGAATGCCGAGCAGGCCGTCGCGGCGGCCCGCGGCGTACGGCGGCGGGAGCTGTTCCGTACGGCGGCGGCCGACCTGATCGGCGCGTACGGCACCGACGGCCACCCCGCCGAGCAGGACCGCGGGCACGCCGCCGACGTGGTCGGCGGCGCCGTCTCCGACCTGACCGCCGCCACCATCGCGGGCGCGCTCCGCGCCGCCGTACGCGACCAGTGGGGCGACACCCTGCCCACCCGCTTCACCGTCATCGGCATGGGCCGCTTCGGCGGCCATGAGCTGGGCTACGGCTCGGACGCTGACGTGCTGTTCGTGCACGAGCCGCGCGAGGGCGCCGACGAGCAGGAGGCCGCCAAGGCCGCGCACGCCGTCGCCAACGAGATGCGCCGCCTGCTCCAGCTGCCGTCGTCCGACCCGCCGCTGCCCATCGACGCCGACCTGCGCCCGGAGGGCAAGACCGGCCCGCTGGTGCGCACCCTCTCCTCCTACGCCGCCTACTACCGGCGCTGGTCGCTCGTCTGGGAGGCGCAGGCCCTGCTGCGCGCCGAGCCGGTCGCGGGCGACGCGGAGCTGGGGGAGCGGTTCATCGAGCTGGTCGACCCGCTGCGCTACCCGGTGGAGGGCCTGGGCGAGGACGCCGTACGCGAGATCCGCCGGCTCAAGGCCCGCATGGAGACCGAACGGCTGCCGCGCGGCGCCGACCCGACCACCCACACCAAGCTCGGCCGCGGTGGCCTGAGCGACGTGGAGTGGACCGTGCAGCTGCTCCAGATGCGGCACGCCTGGGCGGAGCCGGGCCTGCGCACCACCCGTACGCGTACGGCGCTGGCCGCGGCCCGCGACGCCGGGCTGCTCGCCACGGAGGACGCGCAGATCCTCGACGAGGCGTGGGTGCTCGCGTCGCGGGTGCGCAACGCGGTGATGCTGGTACGGGGCCGCCCCGGCGACACCTTCCCGTCCGACGCGCGGGAACTGGCGGCGGTCGGCCGCTACCTCGGCTACGCGGAGGGGCACGTCGGGGAGATGCTGGACGACTACCGGCGCACCACGCGCCGGGCCCGTGCGGTGGTCGAGACGATCTTCTACGGGGCGTCCTGAGGCGGGCGCCGGGGGCGCGGCGGCCTCAGACCGCGGCGACCCGGCGCGGCAGCCGGTGCGGCAGCGCCGCGTACCAGGCGAAGGCCAGGCCGATGCCGAAGGCCAGGCACAGGATGCCGCCCACCGCGTCCAGCCAGAAGTGGTTGGCGGTGGAGACGATCACCACCAGGGTGGTGGCCGGGTAGAGCAGGCCCAGCACCTTGGCCCAGACGGGCCTGGCGATCAGCGCGATCATCACACCGCACCACAGCGACCAGCCGATGTGCATCGAGGGCATCGCCGCGTACTGGTTGGACATCGAGGCGAGGTTGCCGGAGGCCATCGAGCCCCAGGTGTGGTGGACGATGACGGTGTCGATGAAGCCGCCGCCGTTCATCAGGCGGGGCGGGGCCAGCGGGTAGAGGTAGTAGCCGAGCAGGGCGACGCCGGTGGTCGCGAAGAGCGCGAGGCGGGCGGCGGCGTAGCGGCCGGGGTGCCAGCGGTAGAGCCAGACCAGCACCCCGATGGTCAGTATGAAGTGCAGCGTGGCGTAGTAGTAGTTCATCGAGACGATGAGCCAGGTCACCGAGTCCACGGCGTGGTTGACGGTCTTCTCCACCGCTATGCCGAGGGTCTGCTCGGCCCGCCAGATCCAGTCCGCGTTCTTCAGCGCCTGGGCCTTCTGCTCGGGCACGGCGTTGCGGATCATGGAGTAGACCCAGTAGCTGACCGCGATCAGCAGGATCTCGAACCAGAGCCGTGGGGTGCGGGGGGAGCGCAGGCGGGCCAGCCGGCCGCCGGAGGACACGCTCGGCGCGTCGTCCTCGGCGGGCGGCGGTACGGCCGTACGGCCGTCAAGAGTCTTCACATGCGCTTCACCCATAGGCAGACAGTCTGCCAGAAAGGGGTCCGCGGCCGATCACCCTCCGGTCGGGTCCCGAGCGGCCCCGCGTAGCACTTCAGGGGGAGGGGAAACCCTTACGTACGGATTCCATCCGTATCAGAGGAGACGGCCGGACCGGGAATCCGGGCGGTCCTCGGAACGGAGGCGGTCGATCCGCGGACCACCAGCTCCGGGTGGAAGACGTACTCGCTGTGCGGCGCCGGGGTGCCGCCGACCTCCTCCAGCAGCGCGCGCACGGCCGCCTGGCCCATCGCGGTGACCGGCTGCCGGATCGTGGTCAGCGGCGGGTCCGTGAAGGCGATCAGTGGGGAGTCGTCGTAGCCGACGACGGAGACGTCCCGGGGCACGTCCAGGCCCTGCTGCCGGGCCGCCCGGATCGCGCCCAGCGCCATCATGTCGCTGGCGCACACCACCGCCGTGCAGCCGCGGGAGATCAGCGAGGCGGCCGCGGCCTGCCCGCCCTCCAGGGTGTACAGGGAGTGCTGGACCAGCTCCTCGGCGGCGGCCCGGTCCAGGCCCAGCTGCTCGCGCATGCTGTGCAGAAAGCCCTCGATCTTGCGCTGGACCGGCACGAAGCGCTTCGGGCCGACCGCCAGCCCGATCCGCTCGTGGCCCAGCGCCGCCAGATGGGTGACGGCGAGGCGGATCGCGGCCCGGTCGTCGGGCGAGATGAACGGCGCCCGCACCTTGTCGGAGAAGCCGTTGATCAGGACGAAGGGCACGCCCTGGCCGCGCAGCTGCTCATAGCGCTGCATGTCGGCGGAGGTGTCGGCGTGCAGCCCGGAGACGAAGATGATCCCGGCGACGCCGCGGTCCACCAGCATCTCGGTCAGCTCGTCCTCGGTGGAGCCGCCCGGCGTCTGGGTGGCCAGCACCGGGGTGTAGCCCTGGCGGGTCAGCGCCTGGCCGATGACCTGCGCGAACGCCGGGAAGATCGGATTGTCCAGCTCCGGCGTTATCAGGCCGACCAGCCCGGCGCTGCGCTGCCGCAGCCGTACCGGACGCTCGTAGCCGAGCACGTCGAGCGCGGCCAGCACGGACTGGCGGGTGGTCGCGGAGACGCCGGGTTTTCCGTTGAGCACCCGGCTGACGGTGGCCTCGCTGACACCCGCCTGTGCTGCGATATCGGCCAGCCGGGCGGTCATGGGTGGGACTGTACCGGTCGCCTCCCGGATTGCCCACGTTGCCCGCGCCCATGGCGGGCGGACGGCGCTGCGGGCCCGCCCGCCGCGCCGTCCCTCAGAGCCCCCACCAGGTGCACGAGTCACCCGGCAGCAGGGCGGTGTCCCCCTCGGCCGCGAGCGTCGTGGAGGAGAGCAGCACCCGCCCGGGGCGGGGGAGTTCGACGGCGCGGTCCAGGGTGTTGAGGGTGCACAGCAGGTCGGTGTGGCCCGAGCGGCCGGTACGGGCGAAGGCCAGCACCCCGTCGGGCGCATCGGCCCAGGCCAGGCTCCCGTCGCCGAGGCCGGTGCGGGCGCGGCGCAGGGCGAGGGCGGCGCGGTACAGCTCCAGGGTGGAGGCCGGGTCGCCGGTCTGGGCCCGTACGGACAGGTCCTTCCAGGCGCGGGGCTGCGGCAGCCAGCTGCCGCCGGGCCCGAAGCCGTACGCGGCCGTCTCGCCGCACCACGGCAGCGGCACCCGGCAGCCGTCGCGGTGCCCGTCCTGCCCGTCGCCGCGGAAGAACGCCGGGTCCTGGCGCACCTCGTCGGGCAGATCGGTGACCTCGGGAAGGCCCAGTTCCTCGCCCTGGTAGAGGTAGGCGGAGCCGGGCAGCGCGAGCATCATGAGCGTGGCGGCGCGGGCCCGCCGCAGGCCGCCGAGCCGGGTGGTGTGCCGCACCACGTCGTGGTTGGACAGCACCCAGGAGGTGGTGGCGCCGACGGAGGCGGTCGCGGCCAGCGAGGCGTCGATGACCGCGCGCAGCGAGGCGGCGGACCAGTCGGCGGTCAGGAACTGGAAGTTGAACGCCTGGTGCAGCTCGTCGGGCCGTACGTACAGGGCCAGGCGCTCGGGGGAGGGGGCCCAGGCTTCGGCGACGCCGATGCGCTCGCCGGGGTAGGAGTCCAGCAGGCGCCGCCAGGCGCGGTGGATCTCGTGGACGCCGTCCTGGTCGAAGAAGGGCAGCACCTGGCTGCCGATGAGCTTGGCCTGTTCCTTGTGGCCGATGTCCGGCAGCCCCGGCGCCTTGATCATGCCGTGTGCCACGTCGATGCGGAAGCCGTCCACCCCGAGGTCGAGCCAGAAGCGCAGGATGGCCTCGAACTCGGCGTGCACCTCCGGGTTCTCCCAGTTCAGATCGGGCTGTTCCGGGGCGAACAGGTGCAAGTACCAGTCGCCGCGTCCGGTGCGGGTCCAGGCGGGTCCGCCGAAGACCGACTCCCAGTCGTTGGGCGGCAGCTCGCCGTCCGCGCCCTTGCCGGGCCTGAAGATGTAGCGCTGCCGGGCCAGTTCCGGGTCCTGGAACCAGGGGTGCTGGTCGGAGGTGTGGTTGGGCACGATGTCGACGATCACCCGCAGGCCCAGTGTGTGTGCGGCCCGTACGAGGTCGTCGGCGTCCTGGAGGCTGCCGAACAGCGGGTCGACGGAGCGGTGGTCGGCGACGTCGTACCCGCCGTCGGCCTGCGGCGAGGCGTAGAACGGGGTGAGCCAGACGGCGTCCACGCCCAGGTCCCGCAGGTACGGCAGGCGCTCCCGGGCGCCGCGCAGATCGCCGATGCCGTCGCCGTCGCAGTCCGCGAAGGACCGTACGTACACCTGGTAGATGACGGCGTCGCGCCACCAGCCCGTACGGCCGTCGGGAGTGTGGACCGCGCGGGCGCGGTCGGTCGAAGTCAGCTCCTGGGTCATCCGGCATCCCTGTCGAGAGTGGGGCGATTCGGGGCAGAGCGTCCATGCATCGTCTTGCAGGGTCCAGGCATCGATCGGCGGACGGTCGTCTACGGAATCAACGCGCGGGGCACGGCGGGGTGACGGGCCGGTGGGCGCACAAGCCCCTGGTGAGCGGCTTGCCGGGGTGCGCGGGGCGCGGTGCGCGCGGGCGCCGCCCCCGGCAAACCGTTCCGGCGGCTTTGCAGAAAGTTGCCGCAAGGTCTTTCGAATTCATTTCCGCGCTGTTACGTTCCTGTCCGCCATCACAGGCGTTCCGAACGGCCGTACGAGGCGTTCCGGCGCCATCTCGGGCGTTCCCTTAAGGAGTTCACATGCGGCGTGGCATGGTGACCACCGCGTTGGTCGCGGGTCTGGCAATGGCGGCGACGGCCTGCGGAGGCGGCGGCGGAGGCGGCCGGCAGAGCGGGGGCGAGCTGTCGGGCACCGTGACCTTCTGGGACACCTCCAACGACGCCGAGAAGGCGACGTACAAGAAGCTGGCCGAGGACTTCGAGAAGGAGCACCCGAAGGTCGACGTCAAGTACGTCAGCGTCCCGTTCGGCGACGCCAACGCCAAGTTCAAGAACGCCGCGGGCGGCGGGGCCGGCGCGCCCGACGTGATGCGCACCGAGGTCGCCTGGGTCGCCGACTTCGCCAACCTCGGCTATCTCGCGCCGCTGGACGACACCCCGGCCCTGGACAACCCGGGCGACTACCTCCCGCAGGCGCTCGGCAGCACCAAGTTCAAGGACAAGACCTACGCGGTCCCGCAGGTCACCGACACCCTCGGCCTCTTCTACAACAAGCGGCTCCTCAAGGAAGCCGGTGTCGAGGTCCCCAAGACCTTCGCCGAGCTGTCCGCCGCCGCCAAGAAGATCAAGGACAAGACCGGCGCCACCGCGCTCTACCTGCGCGGCGACGACCCGTACTGGTTCCTGCCGTACCTGTACGGCGAGGGCGGCAACATGGTCGACGCGCGCGACAAGATCGTGGAGATCGACGACGACGCGGGTGTCAAGGCGTTCAAGGCGATCAAGGACCTGGTCGACTCCAAGGCCGCCGTCACCGACGCCACCGACGGCCAGGAGAACCAGCTCAAGGCCCTGAAGGACGGCAGTGTCGCGATGGCGATCAGCGGTCCGTGGGACATCGAAGGCGTCCGCGCGGGCAAGGAGTTCAAGGACAGGAAGAACCTGGGCGTCGCGCCCGTGCCCGGCGGCAGCGCCTCCCAGGGCTCCCCGCAGGGCGGCTGGAACCTCTCCGTCTACGCCGGCTCGAAGAACCTCCAGGCGTCCTACGCCTTCGTGAAGTACATGAGCTCGGCGAAGGTGCAGCAGCAGACCACCGAGAAGCTGAGCCTGCTGCCCACCCGCAAGTCGGTGTACGAGGTCCCCTCCGTCAAGAACAACGAGATGGTCGGCTTCTTCAAGCCCGCCGTCGACAAGGCCGTCCAGCGCCCGTGGATCGCCCAGGGCAACTCCCTCTTCGAGCCGATCAAGGTCCAGATGAACAAGGTGCTCACCGGCGCCGCCACCCCCGAGCAGGCCGCCAAGGCCGTCGGCGACAGCTACCGCAAGATCCTCAAGGACTACAAGTGACGGAAGCGGTACGGATGTCCCGGGCCCGGCGCAAGGAAGCCGCCTCCGCCGGTGCGCCGGGCCGGGTACGCAAAGCCCTGGCCACCCACTGGTACGCCTGGACCATGGTCGCCCCGGTGGTGCTCGTCATCGGCGTCATCATCGGCTACCCGCTGGTCCGCGGCCTGTACCTGTCGCTGACCGACGCCAACGAGGCCAATGTCGAGCGCAACATCGGCATGAACCACATCCCGGCCACCTACCGGTTCACCGGTCTGGACAACTACACCGAGATCCTCGGCGACGGCGTCTTCTGGGGCCGGCTCGGCTGGACCGTGGTGTGGACGGTGGCCTGCGTCGGACTCACCTTCGCCATCGGCCTGACCCTGGCCAACCTGCTCAACCGCAAACTGCGCGGCCGCACCTTCTACCGCCTGGCGCTGATCCTGCCCTGGGCGATCCCCGCCTTCGTCTCCGTCTTCACCTGGCGGCTGCTCTACAACGAGAAGAACGGCCTGCTGAACAAGCTGCTGGCGGGCGGCGGCATCGACGCGGTGCCGTGGCTGAACGACCCGACCTGGGCCAAGCTGTCGGTCATCGCCGTCAATGTCTGGCTGGGCGTGCCGTTCATGCTCGTCGCGCTGCTGGGCGGCCTCCAGTCCGTTCCGGGCGAGCTGTACGAGGCCGCCGAGATGGACGGGGCCAATGCCTGGCAGCGGTTCCGCAACATCACCCTGCCCAGTCTGCGCGGGGTGAGCGGCACCGTGATCCTGCTCTCCACCATCTGGACGTTCAACATGTTCCCGGTGATCTATCTGCTCACCCGGGGCGGCCCGGGCGACGCCACGGAGATCCTGGTGACGTACGCCTACCGGCTCTCCTTCGTCGACAGTCCGCGGGACTTCTCCGGCTCGGCCGCCTGGGGCGTGCTGATCCTGCTCCTGCTGTCCATGATCGCGGTGGTCTACCGCCGTTCGCTCCGCAAGCAGGGAGAGGTGTGGTGATGGCGAAGCTGTCACGTCACAAGCGCGGCCCACTGGCGTCCGTCGGCCTGCATCTGACCCTCCTGACCGCCGCCGTCATCGCGGTCTTCCCGCCGCTGTGGCTGCTGGTCACCTCCTTCAAGCCGAAGAACGACGCCTTCACCACCGGCCTGGTCAGCAACTTCACGTTCGCCAACTACCGGCATGTGGTGGCCGACACCCAGTTCCTGACCTGGTTCGGCAATTCGGTGGTCGTCGTCGGCGTCACCACTGTCCTCGGGGTCTTCGTCGCGGCCACCACCGGCTACGCCGTCAGCCGCTTCCGCTTCCCCGGCATGCGCCCGCTGATGTGGCTGCTGCTGATCACGCAGATGTTCCCGGTCGCGGTGCTGATCGTGCCGCTGTACAACCTGATGGCGAGCCTGGGCCTGCTCAACCAGCCGGCCGGTCTGGTCATCACGTACCTGACCATCGCCGTACCGTTCTGCGCCTGGATGATGAAAGGTTTCTTCGACACCATCCCGGTGGAGATCGACGAGGCCGGACGCGTGGACGGCCTCAACCCCTTCGGCACCTTCTGGCGCCTGGTCCTGCCGCTGGCCCGCCCCGGCCTGGCCGTCACCGGCTTCTACACCTTCGTGACGGCCTGGGCCGAGGTCGCGTACGCCTCCGCCTTCATGACCGGCGAGGAGAACCTGACCCTCGCCGGCGGCCTGCAGACCTTCGTCAACCAGTACCTCAACGACTGGGGCTCGATGACCGCCGCCGCCGTGATCATCGCGGTGCCCGCCGCCCTGGTCTTCGCCTTCGCCCAGCGCCACCTCGTCGCCGGACTGACCGCCGGCACCACCAAGGGATGACATGACCACCCAGCACACCGACGCCACCGGAGCGACCGCCGAGACCCAGTGGTGGCGCGACGCGGTGATCTACCAGGTCTATCCGCGCAGCTTCGCCGACGGCAACGGCGACGGCATGGGCGACCTGCCCGGCATCCGCGCCCGCCTGCCGTACCTGAGGGACCTCGGCGTCGACGCCGTCTGGCTCAGCCCCTTCTACTCCTCCCCGCAGGCCGACGCGGGTTACGACGTGGCCGACTACCGCGTCATCGACCCGGCCTTCGGCACCCTCGCCGACGCCGAGGCCGTCATCCACGACGCGCACGGCCTGGGCCTGCGCATCATCGTGGACGTGGTCCCGAACCACTGCTCCGACCAGCACGCGTGGTTCCGGCAGGCGCTGGACGAGGGCCCCGGCTCGACGCTGCGCGAGCGCTTCCACTTCCGTAAGGGACGCGGCGAGAACGGTGAACTCCCGCCGAACGACTGGGAGTCCGTCTTCGGCGGGCCCGCCTGGACCCGCGTCACGGACGGCGAGTGGTACCTCCACCTCTTCGCCCCCGAACAGCCCGACTTCAACTGGGACCACCCCGCCGTCCAGGACGAGTTCCGCTCCATCCTGCGCTTCTGGCTCGACCTCGGCGTGGACGGCTTCCGCATCGACGTGGCGCACGGCCTGGTCAAGGCCCCGGGACTGCCCGACATGGGCCACGCCGACCAGCTCAAACTGCTCGGCAACCAGGTGCTGCCCTTCTTCGACCAGGACGGCGTGCACGCGATCTACCGCTCCTGGCGCAAGGTCCTCGACGAGTACGCGGGCGAGCGCATCGGTGTCGCGGAGGCATGGACCCCCAGCGCCGACCGCACCGCCCTCTACCTGCGCCCGGACGAGCTGCACCAGGCGTTCAACTTCCACTACCTCGGCACCGGCTGGGACGCCGCCGAACTGCGCGCCGTCATCGACGCCTCCCTCGACGCGATGCGCCCGGTCGGCGCGCCCACCACCTGGGTCCTGTCCAACCACGACGTCGTACGGCACCGCACCCGCCTCGGCGGCGGCGAGCGCCGGGCCCGCGCCGCGGCCCTCCTCATGCTCGCGCTGCCCGGCTCCGCCTACGTCTACCAGGGCGAGGAGCTGGGCCTGCCCGAGGTCACCGACCTGCCCGACGAGGTCCGTCAGGACCCGTCCTTCTTCCGCGCCAACGGCCAGGACGGCCTGCGCGACGGCTGCCGGGTGCCGATCCCGTGGTCCGGCGACACCGCCCCGTACGGCTTCGGTACGGGCGGCAGCTGGCTGCCGCAGCCACCGGAGTGGGCGCGGCTGAGCGTCGCCGCCCAGACCGGCGACCCGGCCTCCACGCTGGAGCTGTACCGTACGGCCCTCAAGATTCGCCGCGAGCACCCCGGCCTGGGCGCGGGCGACGCGGTCGAGTGGCTGGGCGCGCCCGAAGGCGTGCTGGCCTTCCGCCGCCCCGGCGGCTTCGTCTGCGTCGTGAATACGACAGCCGAACCGGTCCGCGCCCCGGCCGAACCGTCCTGGCGCCTGCTGCTGGCCTCGTCCGACCTCCTCACCGTGGACGACGAGCTGACGATCCCGGCGGACACCGCCGTGTGGTGGGAAGCGTGACGGACCACCCCGACGTGCCGTCGGCCGGGGGCAACGGCCCCCGGCTGGCGCACATCGCCGCGCAGGCCCAGGTCAGCGAGGCGACGGTCAGCCGGGTGCTCAACGGGAAGGCAGGCGTGGCCCGGGGCACCCGGCAGCGGGTCCTGGCGGCCCTGGACCTACTCGGCGGCGAGCGCCCCGTACGGCTGCGGCGCACCAGCGCGGGCCTGGTCGGCCTGATCGTCCCGGAGCTGACCAACCCGATCTTCCCGGCCTTCGCCCAGCTCATCGAACAGGCCCTGGCGGGCCACGGCTACACCCCCGTCCTGTGCACCCAGCTCCCCGGCGGCGCAACGGAAGACGAACTGGTCGAGCAGCTGGAAGCCCGCGGCGTCACCGGCATCATCTTCCTCTCCGGCCTCCACTCCGACAGCACCACCGACCCCGCCCGCTACACCCGCCTCACCGACCGCGGCGTCCCGTACGTCCTCATCAACGGCTACCACGAGGACATCGCCGCCCCCTTCGTCTCCCCGGACGACCGGGCGGCGGCCCGCATGGCCGTACGCCACCTCGCCGAACTCGGCCACCGCGCCATCGGCCTGGCCGTCGGCCCGGCCCGCTACGTCCCCTCGCGCCGCAAGGCCGAAGGCTTCGTCACGGCCCTCACCGACACCCTCGGCCTACGCCGCGCACAGGCCGAACGCCTCATCCGCCACACCCTCTTCGGCGTCGAGGGCGGTCACGCGGCAGCCGCCTCCCTGCTGGACGCCGGCTGTACGGCGGTCGTCTGCGGCAGCGACCTGATGGCCCTCGGCGTCGTCCGCGCGGCACGGCAGCGCGGCCTTGACGTACCGGCCCAGGTCTCCGTCATCGGCTTCGACGACTCCCAGCTCATCGCCTTCACCGACCCGCCGCTGACCACCGTCCGCCAGCCGGTGCGGGCGATGGCCACGGCGGCCGTGGACGCGCTGATCGAGGAGATCCGCGCGCGTGCGGACGGCGACCGGCCGCCGGACCGCCACACGGAGTTCGTCTTCCAGCCGGAGCTGGTGGTACGGGGGTCGACGGGGCCGGCGGTCATGGCCGCACCCCCGGCGGGCCCGGCCGCGCCGGGCCGGATCAGTGGTCCGGCGGAAGACGCAGGCGCCCGGAGATGACGGCGCGGGCGACATGCAGCAGCGGCAGGTCGTGGCGCCAGGCGTGCGCGCGCAGGCGTACCAGGGCTTCGTCGATGCTCACGTCGAGGTGGGCGGTGAGCATGCCGGCGGCCTGGTGCACCGCGGCGCGGTGCAGGGCCGGGCCGTCGGACCCGGCGGCCAGGGAGTGGGTCGGGGTGTGCATCAGCAGCTCCAGGGCCACGCGGGCGAACCGGGTGAAGTCCTGGTACTGGGGGTCGGGGAAGGGGCCGGGGGCGATGCGGTAGCCGGTCAGGACACCGGCGGTGGCGACGCCCAGCATCAGGGGCACGGCGAGGACGGCGCGGGCCGGTGTACGGGACGCGGCGGGAGCGAACAGCGGCCACCGCTCGTTGGGGGCGACGCCCAGGTCGGTCTCGACGACGGTACGCCCGGACCTGGCGGCCTCCAGGGTCGGGCCTTCGCCGAGGGTGTACTGCAGGTCCTCCAGTTCCGGGCCGAGCGGGTCGGCCGGATCGGCCCACAGCAGTTCCAGCATGCCGCGCCGGGAGCGCAGGGCGAGCGTCAGGGCGTCGAGGCGCAGCAGACGGGCGGCCTCGGCCGCCGGCGCGTCGGACAGATCGCCGCCGGTGTCGGCGGCACGGCGCAGACTGTCCAGAAGATCGGTGAACTCACCGCGGATCATCACACATCCCCCCCCGGACCGAGCTGGGGGGCAAGGAAACGACCGGCGATGACGGGGCCCGGTTCACCGCGTGGGGGTGAGCAGGTCGGCGGGTACGTCGCCCCGGGTGATCCGGGCCGACAGGTCGGTGAGTTTCTGCTGCCGGGAGCGGGCATGCGCGCGCAGCCGCTGGAACGCCTCGTCCATGCCGACGCCCAGCCGCGCGGAGAGCACGCCCTTGGCCTGTTCGATGACCAGGCGGCTGTCCAGCGCGGTCTGTAACTGATCGAGCACCTGGTCCTTGTCGGCCAGCTCCTGCCGGAAGGCCAGCGCCGCACCGGCGGCGTCGGCGAGCGTCTGCGCCAGCCGCAGATCCTGGCCGCCGGGGTAGGGCGGCCCGGCCATGAGCAGGTTCAGGGCGCCCAGGGACAGCTGCGGCAGATGCAGGTTCACCGCGGCCACCGCCGTGATCCCGGCCCGGCGGGCACGGGGTGCGAAGCGCGGCCACCGGATGCTGCCCGGCGGCTCGGACAGCGACAGCACCGGCAGCGGGCGGCGGGAGCGGGCACTGTCGAGGCAGGGGCCCTCGTTCAGCTCGCTCTGGTCCTCCTCCAGCGCCAGGCACAGTTCGTCGGACGCGGTGACGTACACGACGCTCGTGCCGTCCGGCTTCAGGACGGTGATACCGGCGCTGCGTACCGGGAGCAGGGCGACCGCCTGGGCGGTCAGGTCGTGCAGCAGCTCCAGCGGGTCGAAGCCCGCACGGCGGCGCGCGAGATCGAGCACGCCGTGCGCGATCAGCACTTCGCGAGTGGTGGTGGTCATACGGCGCCTGCCCATCGGCCGGCACCCGTCCCATGACAGCGGCAGGGTCAGGGCTGCGTCCGGCGGCGGGAAGTCGTGGGCCCCTCAGTCAGGGCCATGTCGCGCCCGCTGACGAGAACTTCGCTGCTCGCCTCTCCTTCTAATCTCGCCCGCCCGAGGCCGCCGCTTCGGCCGGTTCCACGCAGCCCGGACAGCCTCACGGTACGGTCGGGTGCGTACCCGTTTTCCGGGGTTCGAAACCGGGGCGTTCGGTCTTCGTGTCGTACGGGTCCACCTCGGCGTACGCGCGGTACGGCTTCGCAGCGATCAACGCGGATGACAGGATGGTCCTCCGCGACGGCCTTCAGCCGCGCCGCCGCGGCCATCACGGGAAAGGTGCCGGGACGACCATGGCCATCATCCACCACACCACCCTCTCGCCCACCAAGCTGGAACTGCTCGCCCCCTGGCTTCTCAAGCAGCCCTGGTACGCGGGCGACGGCCGCGCGCCGGAACTGGCCAGGACGGGCGGCTTCCGGCTCGACGACCCGGAGGGCGAGGTCGGCATGGAGTTCATGGTGGCCACCGACACGGCCGGCCCCGAACCGGTCGCGTACCACGTCCCGTTCACGTACCGGGGCGCGCCCCTGGACGGCGCCGACCACGCGCTGGTCGGCACGCTCGAACACGGCGTTCTGGGCAAGCGCTGGGTCTACGACGGCACCCACGATCCGGTCCTCGCCGCCCAGCTCTTCGCCTGTCTCCTCGGCAAGGCCGCCCCGCAGGCCCAGAGCGAGACCGACGCCCTCGACCCCACCGTCCACCCGCACTTCACGGAACCCGGTCACGAGGGGGCCACGGGGCCCGAGTCGGTGACGCAGAGCGCGTCCGCGACCGACATCCACGTCCGGTCGTCCCGCCCGCTGGTCCTGCGCGTTCACCGTGTGCTGACGGCGGGTGAAGGGGCGGCCGGTGGGGCGCTCGGTCACATCAGCGCTACGTGGACGGACCCGGCGGGGGAGAAGGCGCGCGGGGTGTTCGTCACGGTGCATGAGGACGGGGAGTCCGGCAGCTGATCAGCGCGGCGTGCGGGCAGCGCAGGTACGGGGACCAGAAGTCGGTGCCGTACGAGCGGAGGGCGGCGGGCGACACCCGGAAGGGATGCCAGTCGATGCCCGTGAACCCGGCGTCGAGCAGCGCCTGTTGGAGGGCCCGCCGGGTCCAGTGGCGTGCCTCGACGGTGACCTCGTACGCGTCGAAGCACAGCTCCAGGGTGATCCGTGAGGCGTCCGCGCGGGGCTCGTCCTCGTGCAGCCGGATGCCGTACCGCTCGTAGTACGCGGGCCGCCCGTCGTAGTCGGGATTGACGGGCAGCGCCACGAACAGGCCGCCCGGGACCAGGGCGCGGGCGGCCACCGCGCACAGCTCGACCAGTTCGCCGTACGTCGTCGCGTACGGCAGCACGTACACGCCGAGCGCGATGTCGAACGTGCCGTCCGCCGGCGGCTCGGTCGTGTACCGGATGCCGAGCGGTTCCCAGGACTCGCGGTCCGCGGCATGGGCGATCATGCCCGCGGAGATGTCGTAGCCGACCACCCGCCCGGCGCCGGCCCGCCGGAGCATCCGGCAGTACTGGCCGGTGCCGCAGCCGATGTCCAGCACGGACCGGCCGGTGAGATCGCCCAGCAGCTCCCGCACCGAGTACGACTCCAGGTCGCGCCGCCAGGGCAGCTCGGCCATGTCCTCGTACAACCGGGCCAGCGCGTCGAACTGGCTGCGCATCGCGCGCCGCTAGCCCGCTGCGAGCGGTGATCCGAGCAGCCAGTTGCCCGGGGCCTCCGGGTCCGGGCTCAGATAGAACTCCTCGATCGCCGTACGGAACTCCGCGTGGCTGATGGCCCCGCTCCCGTCCCGGTCCAGCCGCCGGAAGGCGGGTTGCGAGGTCGCCGGGTCGACACCGAGCGCGTCGTACATGCGCACGTACTCGTCGGCGGTCAGCTGCCCGCTGCCGTCCGTGTCGAGGGCGCTCATCAGCGCGTCCACGATGGCCAGTACGACGTGCTCGAACGTCTTCGGCTCGGTCACCTGTGAACGCATCAGGTCGATGAACGTCCGGCGCGCGACCCGCCCCTCACTGTCCACGCCGTCCGCGTCCCGCAGCACGTCCCACCACCGCATGAACGCGTCCCGCAGCGCGGTCCGGTTCTCCGTGTCCCCCGGCCGCGCCAGCGCCGTGAACATCGCGGCCATCTGCTCGAAGTCCTCGCGGGTCAGCCAGCCGTCCTCGGTCCGGTCGAACCAGTCGAAGAGAATGCTGAACTTCTGGTCGAGGGTGTCGTACGCCGCCATGGAACCCACCGTCCTCTCGGTACGGGGCTCTCGGTCAGGGCCGCGTTCCATGCAACTGCGGCCGGTGGCCGCGGTCAACGACGGTGAGGAAGGCGGCCCAGGCGTCGGCCGGGACGGTGAGGTGGGGGCCGGTTATGTTCTTGGAGTCGCGGATGTGGATGGTGGTGGGGGTGGTGGCGATCTCTACGCAGTCGTCACCCTGGCCGGTGCTGTAGGTGGACTTGTACCAGGAGAGTTCGGTGGCGTTCACATCGCTCCTCGGATCTGTTTCAGCAAGCTCGCGGAGTCTTGAGGACTGGGGGCCTGTGAACGCAGTTTCGCATACCGCGACTGGAGCACGCTGATGTCGCGTCGGTCAGAGAGCAACTGGCCGCTTCGCTGGCCTTCGGAGTAGCCGTGCCACTTGTTGTCGGGAGTCTCCAGCAGTCGAAAGGGCCCTTCCAGGGCGGCGTGCTCTCCCTGCCCCAGCGGCATCACCTGCATCTCGACGTTCCGCAGCTCAGCGACTTCGAGTGCATGGTCGATCAGGTCTCGGATGACATCGAGCCCTCCCACGCGTCGCCGGAAGTTCGCTTCCTCGACGATGAAGCTGAAAGTGGTGTTCGGCCTCTCCTGGAGCAGGAGTTGCCTCTCCATCCGGTCGGCGAGCTTGGTTTCGATCTGGTCATCGGACAAGGGCGGCATCATCTGGTGGAACACGGCTCGCGCGTAAGCCTCGGTTTGCAGCAGCCCGGGGATCAATCGACATTCGTACGTGTGGAGGGCCAGCGCTTGCCGCTCCAAAGCTGCCCATAGGCGGAACCACCTGGTCAGTCCACGGCGACGAGTCAGATGCTCCGCCGCCGCTTGCAGAACACCGAACGCGTCCAGCACCTCCTCCGCCCGCTCGATGAACTCCGGTGGGGCGAGCCTGCGTCCCTGCTCGATCGAGGCGACGGTCTGCGGGGAGAACCGCACCAGCGGGGCCAGCTCTTCCTGCGTCAGCCCGGCCCGCTCCCGGAAGACTTTGACCACGGAGCCGAAGCTCTTGAGGCTGTCCGTGCATTCCGGCTCGCTGCTGCCCGTGCTACCTGCCATGGTCCGGCACCTCCGCTAGGTCCCACACAACCGGACCATGGTCACGGACTGTTACCCGTACTGTCGATGGTGTGCGCCCGTACGCTGGCTCGGCGTACGGGCGGAAAGGCTGGTCACCTCGGTCGCGCACCCGCGAACGTAGGACTCATGTCGCCCCACCTCGTCATCCGCCCAACCAAGCCCTCCATCACCGTACGTGTGTTCACCCAACGCTTCAGCAGCACGCGACTGGGGGCGCGATTGGCCCGCCATCTCGCCGTGCACCGGCTCGACGCGTGGGGCTTCCCGTACGGGACGACGTTCTCCGACGATGTCGGGGCCGTCGTCGGGGAGCTGACCGCCAACGCCGTCACCCACGGCCGCGTGCCGGGGCGGGACTTCGAGCTGCGGCTCGCGATCGTCGGGGGGCTCGCCCGGACGGGGACGCTGCGGATCGACGTGACGGACACGCGGACCGAGCGGCGCCCGCCGTCCCCCGGCGCCCTCAGCCCCGCGTCGCCCGACGCGGACGCCGGGCGCGGCCTGATCGTCGTGGCCGCGCTGGCCACCCGGTGGTCCGTCCTGGACCGCGTACCGGTCGGCAAGACCGTACGCGCGGAGCTGGACCTCGCTCCGGGCGTCAGTCCAGAAGGAACCGCCAGCGGTCGGCCGATTCCATCATGTCCGTGATGACCCGCTCCAGGAACGTCGCCGCCTTGGCGGACCGTTGCCCCACGGGGGTGTCGAGCCCGGCGGTCTCCGCCACCGCCATCGTGGCCCGTACCGTCGCGAGCGTCTGCCGCGCGCTGGTCGCCACCGAGTTGTACCAGGCGTCGTCGTCGATCACGTAGATGTCGCGGCGCCGCCGCGGATCGCGCTCGCGCCGTACGTACCCGTGCTGGACGAGGAAGTTCACGGCCACGGAGACGGAGGCCGGGCTGACCTTCAGCCGGCGGGTCAGTTCGGCCGCGGTGCGTCTGCCGTCCTCGGACAGGGCCAGCTCGACGTGGACGCGCGCCGTCATCCTCGGCATCCCTGACCTGACCGCGAGTTCGATGATCTCCTCTTCCAGCGCGCCGCCCGACGGCCCGGCGGCGCGTGGCGGTGCCGGTGTGCTGCGCCGCGCGCGCTGGGCCGTCGCCCGGTGTGCCTGCTGGGGGCGGTAGCCGCCGGGGCCGCCGTTGCGGCCGACCTCCCGGCTGATGGTCGAGGTCGGCCGGTCGAGCCGTCTGGCGATCTCCGCGTACGAGAGCCCGTCGGCGAGTCCGTCCGCGATGCGCTGACGCTCCTGCTGGGTCAACCGTCCTCCTGGCATGCCGTCAGTATTGCCTTCGATGTCAGCCATTGCAACGCAGCGTTGCGTTCAATCTCAGCGTCATTGCATCAATTAAGCGCTGCTGAGCTGCGGTAGAGCCATTCTTGTGATTGACGCATGCGTGAATGCAACGTAGCTTTCGCGATGTGCCGAACGCGCACTATCGCGAGATGAGGAATGGTCATGGCTGAGTCCGCCCACACCGCCCACACCGTCCCGCCGCTGCCCACCGGGCCCCGGGCCGGCTGCCCCTTCTCCCCGCCGAAGGAACTGCTCGACGCCCGCGAGCAGGGCCCGATCGGCCACTACACCCACCCCGGCGGCAAGCCCGGCTGGATGATCACCGGGTACGACATGGTGCGGTCCGTCCTCGCCGACCCGCGCTTCAGCTCGCGCAAGGAGCTGATGAACGTGGTCGACTTCGAGATTCCGCCGCCGCCACCCGGCGAGTTCGTCCTCATGGACGACCCGCAGCACCGGCGCTACCGCAAGCCGCTGATGGGGAAGTTCACCGTGCGGCGGATGCGGCTGCTGACCGAGCGCATCGAGCAGGTCACCGCCGAGTGCCTGGACGCCATGGAGCAGGCGGGTCCGCCGGTGGACCTGATGGCCGCGTTCGCCAAGCCCATCCCCGCCATCGTCATCTGCGAGCTGCTGGGCGTGCCGTACGAGGACCGGGGCTTCTTCCAGGGGCGGATCGACTCGTTCATGAACGGCGAGACGAGCGACGAGGACCTGATGGCGGCCTACACCGAGGTCCAGAACTATCTCGCGGACCTGGTGGCCGCCAAGCGCGCGAACCCCACCGACGACGTGCTGAGCGACCTCACCGACACCGACCTGACCGACGAGGAACTGAAGGGCGTCAGTCTGGTCCTGCTGACGGCCGGGCTCGACACCACCACGAACGTACTGGGGCTGGGCACCTTCGCGCTGTTGCAGCACCCGGAACAACTGGCCGCGCTGCGCGCCGATCCCACGCTCGTCGACGGGGCCGTGGAGGAACTGCTGCGGTATCTCAGCGTCGCCAAGCAGTTCTGGAGGACGGCGCTGGAGGACGTCGAGCTGGGCGGCCAGACCATCAAGGCCGGCACGACGGTCGCCATGTCGCTCAGCACCGCCAACCGCGACCCCGAGCGCTTCGCCGACCCCGACGTGCTCGATCTCCGGCGGCAGGGCGGCGGGCACCTGGCCTTCGGGCACGGCGTCCACCAGTGCCTCGGGCAGCAACTGGCCCGCATCGAGCTGCGGGTGGCGTTCTCCGCGCTGTTCGACCGCTTCCCCACGCTGCGTCTGGCCGTGCCGGCCGAAGAGGTCGAGCTGCGTCCGGAGTCCGCGGACGTCTTCGGGGTGAAGCGCCTTCCGGTCGCCTGGGATGTGTGAGCGCGGGGCGGCGGTACGGCGGCGGGGTCTGCCGTAACCGCCGTAACCGCGCTGCAATCTCTTGCGCAATCTCTTGCAACAATCAACCGCGGCGGATAGAACAACGGTCGAACACCTCCCACCCCCTCAGGAGGAACCATGGCCCGCACCCGCCGACGCCCGTCCGCCCGCAGAACCACGGCCGCCGCCCTCGCCCTCCTCTCCGGCGCGGCGGCGGCCGTCCTCGCCCCGCCGCCGCAGCCGGCGCACGCGGCGCCGCCCGGGGCGAAGGACGTCACCGCCGAACTCTTCCAGTGGCGGTACGACTCGGTGGCCAGGGAGTGCAAGAACACGCTCGGGCCCGCCGGTTACGGCTACGTGGAGGTCTCGCCGGCCACCGAGCACATCCAGGGCGGCCAGTGGTGGACCTCGTACCAGCCGGTCAGCTACCGGATCGCCGGGCGGCTCGGCGACCGGGCCGCCTTCAAGAACATGGTGGACGCCTGCCACGCGGCCGGGGTCAAGGTCGTCGCGGACGCGGTGATCAACCACATGTCGGCCGGGTCGGGTACGGGGACGGGCGGGTCCTCGTATACGAAGTACGACTACCCGGGCATCTACCAGCGCCAGGACATGGACGACTGCACCGAGCGGATCAGCAACTACCGCGACCGGTGGAACGTCCAGCACTGCGAACTGGTCGATCTGGCCGACCTGGACACCGGTGAGCCGTACGTCCGGTCGCGGATCGCCGCGTACCTCAATGACCTGCTGTCGCTCGGCGTGGACGGCTTCCGGATCGACGCGGCCAAGCACATGCCGGCGGAAGATCTGGCTGCGATCAGGAAGCAGCTGAAGAACCCGTCCGTGTACTGGAAGCAGGAGGCGATCCACGGGGAGGGGGAGGCCGTATCGCCGACGGAATACCTGGGGAACGGGGACGTGCAGGAGTTCCGCTACGGGCGGGACCTCAAGCGGGTGTTCCAGAGCGAGAAGCTGGCGTATCTGAAGAACTTCGGGGAGGGCTGGGCGTACATGCCCTCCGGGAAGTCCGGGGTCTTCGTCGACAACTGGGACACCGAGCGCAACGGCTCCACGCTCAGCTACAAGGACGGCGCGGACTACACCCTCGCCAACGTCTTCATGCTGGCGTGGCCGTACGGGGCGCCGGATGTGCACTCGGGGTACGAGTTCTCCGAGAATGACGCCGGGCCGCCCAACGGGGGCGAGGTGCGCGCCTGTTGGCAGGACCGGTGGAAGTGCCAGCACAACTGGCCCGAGATTCGCGCCATGGTCGGCTTCCGCAACGCGACCCGCGGCGCGGCCGTCACCGACTGGTGGGACAACGGCAACGACGCGATCGCCTTCGGGCGCGGGAACAAGGGGTACGCCGTCGTCAACCACGAGGGCAGCCCGCTGACCCGTACGTTCCAGACCTCGCTGCCCGCCGGAACGTACTGCGACGTACAGAGCCGCAAGCCGGTGACCGTCGGCGCCGACGGCCGCTTCACCGCCACGCTCGCCCCGAACACGGCGCTCGCGCTGCACGTCGGCGCGCGCACCTGCGGCTGAGCCCCTGACCGGCCGGCTTCCCCGAACGTCCTGAAGGAGTCCTTACGTGAGGCGCACCCTCCGCCGTACCGTCGCAGCCGTGGCCATGGCCCTGTGCGCGGCGGTCCTGCCCGCCCCGCTCCCCGCGAACGCCGCACCGCCACCGGCTCCCGCCCAGGCGGCAGCGCAGTGGATCGACCGCGACACCGTGGTGTGGAAGGGCGCCCGGCACGCGGCCGCCCAGCTGGAGTTCGGGGCGGAGGGGGAGCGCCGAGGGCTGATACGTCTTGCGCCTGCCGCGCTCAGTCCCGCCGAGCGGGCCGCGTATCCGCATCTGAAGGACTTCCCGGCCTTTGCCGTCGATCCGCGTGATCAGCGGCTCGCGGCTGCCGCGCTGCGGGAACGGCTCGTCGCCGTGCAGCGGGACGCGGACGGACGGCGCGTCAGCACCGGCGTACAGATCCCCGGCGTCCTGGACGACCTGTACGGACCGGCCGCCGCCGAGGTGCCGCTCGGCCCGGTCTTCCGGCGCGGCCGCCCCACGCTCGCCGTCTGGGCGCCGACCGCCCGCACCGTCGCGCTGGAGCTCGACGGGCGGACGGTGCCGATGCGGCGGGACG
This sequence comes from Streptomyces sp. NRRL F-5755, assembly GCF_001279365.1. Classification (NCBI taxonomy): domain Bacteria; kingdom Bacillati; phylum Actinomycetota; class Actinomycetes; order Kitasatosporales; family Streptomycetaceae; genus Streptomyces; species Streptomyces sp. NRRL F-5755. The sequence continues at coordinate 56,304 of NZ_LGCW01000195.1, forward strand.
ACGCCAGCGGTGTGTGGCAGGTGCGGGGCGCCCGGGGCTGGACGGGGAAGCCGTACCGCTACGTCGTGACCGTCTGGGCGCCGAGCGTCGGCCGCTTCGTGACGAACAAGGTCACCGACCCGTACGCGACCGCCCTGACCGCCGACTCGCGGCGCAGTGTCATCGTGGACCTCGCCGATCCGCGCCTCGCGCCGAAGGGGTGGGCGAGGCTGAAGAAGCCCGCCGCGGTGCCGCTGAACCGGGCCCGTATACAGGAGCTGCATATCCGGGACTTCTCGGTGGCGGACCGGACCTCGCGCCATCCCGGTCAGTACCTGGCCTTCACCGATCGCCGCTCGGACGGAATGCGTCATCTCAAGGCGCTCGCGGACGCGGGGACCTCGTACGTCCATCTGCTGCCCGCCTTCGACATCGCGACCATCCCGGAACGGCGCGCCGACCAGGCCCGCCCCGACTGCGACCTGGCGGCGCTGCCCGCCGACTCCGAGCGGCAGCAGGAGTGCGTGGGCAAGGCGGCCGGGCGCGACGCGTACAACTGGGGGTACGACCCGTTCCACTACACCGTGCCGGAAGGCTCGTACGCCTCCGACCCCGATTCACCGCGCGCCCGGACCGTGGAATTCCGGCGCATGGTGCAGGGGCTCAACGGGGCCGGGCTGCGTACGGTCATGGACGTGGTCTACAACCACACCGCCGCCAGCGGACAGGCGGCACTGTCCGTACTCGACCGCATCGTGCCCGGCTACTACCACCGGCTGCTGGACGACGGCTCCGTGGCCACCTCCACCTGCTGCGCGAACACCGCGCCCGAGCACCTGATGATGGGCCGGCTCGTGGTCGACTCGATCGTCACGTGGGCGAAGCAGTACAAGGTCGACGGGTTCCGGTTCGACCTGATGGGACACCACCCGAAGGCCAACATCCTGGCCGTACGCAAGGCGCTGGACGCGCTGACCGTCGCCAAGGACGGCGTGGACGGCAAGGCCATCGTCCTCTATGGAGAGGGCTGGAACTTCGGCGAGGTCGCGAACGACGCGCGCTTCGTCCAGGCCACGCAGCGCAACATGGCGGGCACCGGCATCGCCACCTTCAACGACCGCTCGCGCGACGCGGTGCGCGGCGGCGGCCCCTTCGACGCGGACCCGCGCGTCCAGGGCTTCGCCTCCGGCCTCTACACGGCCCCCAACCCCTCGCCCGCCAACGGCACCCCGGCCGACCAGCGCGCCCGCCTGCTCCACTACCAGGACCTGATCAAGATCGGACTGACCGGCAACCTCGCCGGATACACCTTCACCGACACCTCGGGCCGTACGGTCAAGGGCTCGGAGGTGGACTACAACGGCGCGCCCGCCGGGTACGCCGCGGCGCCCGGCGACGCCCTCGCGTACGCCGACGCCCACGACAACGAGACGCTGTACGACGCCCTCGCCTACAAGCTCCCGCAGGGCACGTCCGCCGCCGACCGGGCGCGGATGCAGGTCGTGGCCCTGGGCGTCGCGGCGCTCTCGCAGGGCCCGGCCCTCTCGCAGGCGGGCAGCGACCTGCTGCGGTCCAAGTCCCTGGACCGCAACTCCTTTGAAAGCGGCGACTGGTTCAACGCGCTGCACTGGGACTGCCGGGACGGCAACGGCTTCGGGCGCGGCCTGCCGCCCGCCGCCGGCAACAAGGACAAGTGGCCGTACGCCCGGCCGCTGCTGGCCGACCCGGCCCTGCGCCCCGGCTGCGCGGAGATCACCGCCGCTTCCGCCGCGTACCGCGATCTGCTCCGTATCCACGCCGCCGAGCCGGCCTTCGGCCTGGACAGTGCCGCCGCCGTACAGGAGGCGCTGTCCTTCCCGCTGTCGGGGACGGCCGAGGCGCCGGGCGTGGTGACCATGCGGCTGGGCAAGCTGGCCGTGGTGTTCAACGCGACGCCGCAGCGGCAGGTCCAGCGGGTCCCGGCGCTGGCGGGGCAGCGGTACGGGCTGCACCGCGTCCAGGCGCGCGGTGCCGACCCGGTGGTGAAGACGGCGTCGTACGAGAAGCGGACCGGGACGTTCGCGGTGCCGGGGCGGACGGTGGCGGTGTTCGCGGAGCGGTAGATGCGCGGCGCGGTGGGGGCTGAGGCCCTGGACGGGGCCGTTCGCGAGGCACTTGGTGGGGCCGTTCATGGGCCGCCCTGCCCATGAACGGCCCATCCGCCGAAGGCGGCTCCGGGGCCTGGTTTCCCCCGTGGACCCTTCCCATGGTTCCCCCATACGTCCGCCGGAGCGGACTCCATGGGCCCCCGTGGTCCCTTGACCCGCAGGCCCCGGTGACATCCACTCTCCCGGCTCGGGGGATTGTCCGAAAGGGCTGTCCGCACCGGACAAAGGCCCGGACAACCCGGGCCGGTGGTGCGGCGCCTCATTGCGCGCCGGTGCTCTGCGCCGGGTGCGCGCCCCCTATGCGCCGGGCCCGAGCAGGCGCTTCTCCATCAGCGTCACGGTGTACCTGCTGCCGTCCGAGCCCACCTTCGCGGGCTGCTCGCCGACGACGCGGTAGCCCACGCTCTCGTAATACGGGCGCAGACGCGGATTGCCCGACTTGCAGTCGAGGCGGCTCAACGGGCGGCCCGCCGCGGCGATCCGCTGCTCCGCACGGGACAGCATCGCGCGGCCGGTACCCGCCGGGGCGCGGTCGTGGTCGACCATCAGGCGGTGCAGATAGCCCGCCTCGGGCGGCTGCGGCCCCCAGGCGGGCAGATCCTCCCACCACAGTTCCCACGCGCCGACGATCTCCCCGTGCAGCTCGGCGAACCACACCTCGTCCTGCTTGATGTGCAAGCGGAAGTGCGCGGCGTCCCGTTCGCCCGGGGTCCACTGGTCGATGCCGCGGCTCTGTATCCACCGGGCGGCGCCGTCGTAGAGGGCGACGAGGGCGGTCACGTCGGCGTCGGTGTCCTCGGCGAGGCGATAACTGATCATGTCCATGCGCGGATTGTGCCGCAGGTGCGGCGGGAATCGCGCGGTCCCGGGACATGCGGCGGCCCCGGGACGCGAGGCGGTCCCGGGGCATGAGGCGGCTCCGTACGCGACGACCGGTAGGGGCAGGACCGGAAAGCGGTTGCTTCGCTCACCGGCGCCCGCCCCGTGGCTCAGGAACCCGTGGCTCAGGACCCCGTGTTCGTCGCCCAGATCGGCTTGTCACTGGCGTTGTAGATGACGATGTTGCCGTCGTCCTGCACGGAGAGCTTGGCTCCGTGGTTGCCGCTGGTGTCCGAGTGCCAGATCTGCCGGCCGGAGGAGTCGTAGACGACGAGGTCGCCGTCCATCTCGAAGGCGGCCGTCTCGCCGTTCGGGTAGACGCCGTCCGCCTGCCAGCTCGCCTTGCCGTCGCGGTACGCGACGAAGTTGCCGTCCTCCTGGAGGCGCAGCAGGGTTTCGCCGTTACCGGACGTCCACGCCTGGTTGCGGCGGATGAACGTCCTGGGCTGGAAGTCCGCGTTCGCCATGTCTGCCCCCTCGCTCCGGCCCGGGGCCGTTCCCCGGGCCGCCAGCCAAGGTAGTGCTGCGGACCGTGGGAACCTCAGGGGCAATGACGCCGACTGAATCGCTCTGTTCCTGCCGGTGCGGAAGACGAAAAAGCGGCCGTTCGGGACGTTACGGCGGGGGCTGCCCGCGCGAGAGGGGACGCTGTTCCCGCTGTGGCGTCGGAGAGCGGGGTCCGGCCCGGCGGACGGGGGCCCGCGCCGGAGCACGAACCTTTCCGCCGGACACTCCCGGCAGCCCGGCACCGGCCACCGGCCACCGCCCCCGGCCGACGAAAACTGGCGTGCTCGCCTTCTTGCGGAGTGCCCGCCCTACGTCGGCTGCGGTGCAAGCGCCACCAGCCGCGTCAGCAGATCCCCGAACGGGCCGTCGGACGGCTCGTCGGCGAGGACGCGGCCCAGCAGGCCGGCCATCTCCTCGTCGTACGCGGCGCTCACCGCCGCCAGCGCCGCGAAGTCGTGCACCAACTGCCGTTCCAGCTCGCCGCGCGGAATGGCGCGGCTGTCCAGCCAGATCAGCGCGGTGGTCTCGGCGAGCGATATCCAGGAGCGGACCACCAGCTCCATGCGCGGCGCCGGACCCGTCACCCCGAGGTGCGCGAGGATCTGCTCGTACGCGGCCTGGCGCACCCCGTCGATCATCGCGCGCGCCCGGCCCGAGCCCGCCGCCTCCATCGCGCCGATCGACGGCCCGCCGCGCATCAGCGCGGAGAAACCGGGGCCGTGCTCCTCGACGAAGTCGAAGAAGCGCTCCATGACGCGCAGCAGCCGGGCACCGAGCGGGCCCTCGTGCGGCTCGACGAACCGGGCGGCCAGCTCGTCGGCCGCCCGGCGCAGCGCCGCCTCGTACAGGCTCTGCTTGCCCGGGAAGTAGTGGTAGACCAGCGGCCGGGAGATGCCGGCCGCCTCCGCGATCTCGTCGATCGAGACCTCTTCCGGGGCCCGGTGGCTGAACAGGCCGAGCGCCACGGCGATCAGTTGCTCGCGTCGTTCCTCGACACCCATCCTGCGGCGCGCCCCGTTGGTCATGCGAACACCCTAACGACCGGGGCGGCACCGCGGAATCGAGCGACCGGAGTGCGGACGGCGGTCTCCGCTGAGCGGTCGGAGGCCGGATACCACCCACTTTCCGCGGCCCTCAGAGATCCAGCACCAGCCGCTCCCCCCGCGCCCGCGAGACGCAGATCAGCAGCGAGTCGTCGCGTTCGGCGTCGGTGAGGAGTTCATCGCGGTGGTCCACCTCCCCGGCGAGCACCCACTGCCGGCAGGTCCCGCAGAACCCCTGCTCGCAGGAGTACGGCAGGTCGGGCAGCGCCTGGTCGCGGATGGCGCGCAGGACGCTGCGGTCCGCGGGGACCGTGACCGTACGGCCGGTACGCCGCAGCTCCACCTCGAACTCCGCGTTCTCCCCGGCCTGCGCGGCCGCCGCGGGCGCGAACCGCTCGGTGTACAGGGTCAGTCCGCGCGCCCCCTGCGGCAGCAGCGCGGCGACCGCGTCCATCAGCGGGTCGGGTCCGCAGCAGTACACGGCGGCGTGCGGTGGCGCGTCGGTGAGCGCGGCGGCCAGGTCGGGCAGGCCGTCCTCGTCCTCGGCGACCACCGTCACCCGGTCCGATGCGGCGCCCGCCAGCTTCTCGATCTCCGCCAGGAACGGCATCGACGCGCGCGTCCGCCCGCCGTACACCAGCCGCCAGGGCACGCCCTCGGACTCGGCCTGCCGCAGCATCGGCAGGATCGGCGTGATGCCGATGCCGCCCGCGATGAACAGGTAGGCGTGGCACTCCTCCAGCCGGAAGCGGTTGCGCGGCCCGCGCACTTCGACCGTCGTGCCCTCGTGCAACTGTTCGTGTACTTCCCGCGAGCCGCCCCGGCCGTCCTCGATCAGCCGCGTCGCGATCGTGTACGAGCCGGTGTCGGCGGGGTCGCCGCACAGCGAGTACTGGCGTACGGCACCGGACGGCAGCACCAGGTCCACGTGCGCGCCCGGCTCCCAGCCCGGCAGACCGTCGCCCTCCAGGCGCAGCCGTATGACGCCCTCGGCCTCCTCGGCGCGCTCCACGACCAGCAGTTGCCGGGGACCGGAGCGGTCGCGGCCCTGGCCGGAGACGGGGTTCTCCAGGGCGGGCATCGGCCACAGCGGCGACCGGCCGATGCGCCGCCGCAGCGCCCGCCGGACGATCAGCGCGGCTCCGGCGGCGATCAGGACCGTGGGTATGCGGGGGAGGGACGGCATGTCAGGCGGCTCCTGTCGGGCGGGCGGGGTGCGTCGGGCGGGCCTCGGCGGCGGTCGCGGCGGGGGACTGCGCGAGGTAGGCGGCGGCCTGCGCGGTGCTGCCGTACCGCGACGGGTGGTAGGCGCGGCTCAGGTACTGCGGGATGGAACGGGCCATCGCCCCCGGCGTGGGCAGCACGCCCTGCCGGCCACCCCGCGCGAACTCCCTGAAGCTGGCCCGGCCGTCCGGGAGCGTCGGGTCGTTCGCCATGAAGAAGCGGGTGCCGCGCTGCCAGAGGAAGACCAGCGCGCCGAAGGCGGTGGCCCAGGTCCGCACCCGCCGCCGGTAGCCGCCGTCCACGTGCATGAACAGGTCGAAGGCCACCGAGCGGTGCTCGACCTCCTCCGCGCCGTGCCAGCGCAGCAGGTCCAGCATCGTCGGATCGGCACCCCGCGCGTCCAGCGCCCCGGCGTTGAGCACCCAGTCCCCGAGGAACGCGGTGTAGTGCTCGATCGCCGCGATGATCGCGACCCGCTCCATCAGCCACCACTGACGCGCCCGGCCGGGTGGCAGTGGGGGCACCACCCGCGCGTTGAGCAGTGGGGGACTGTCGCCGAGCAGCTTCTCGAAGAGCCAGTCGACCTGCGCGGTGTACGGGGCGGGGTCGAGCCCGAGCCGCTTGAGGTGCGGCAGCACGTCGTCGTGCGCCTGCGAGTGCATTGCCTCCTGCCCGATGAACCCGAGCACGTCCTCCCGCAGCCGCGCGTCGCGGACCTGCGGCAGCACCTGCTTGTAGACGTGCACGAACCACCGTTCACCGGCGGGCAGCAGCAGGTGCAGCACATTGATCGTGTGGGTGCTGTCCGGGTCGCCGGGAATCCAGTGCAGCGGGGTGTCCGCCCAGTCGAAGGCGACGTTGCGGGCCTTCAACGGGGTGTGCTCGGACGCGGCCGGCCGGGGCCGCAACGAGGCCGTATTAGACATGGCGTCAATGTACTGGTGGGTACGGGGCGGGCAACAGGGCTGGGACGGGGAATTACCGCGGCCCTGGGCTGCCGTCCTCCTACCTCAGCCCGGACACCCGCGCCCCGCTCGGCAGCCGCGCCGACAACTCCGCCTGATCGCCCGCCGCGGCCGGTACGGCGAGCAGCGGACCGGCCGCGCGGCCCGTCACCCCGCCCCGCGCGGTGATCTCCGTGAGCTGTCCGCTGCCCGCCGCCACCAGCCACCACTGGCCGCCCTGCGCCTTCCACAGCACTCCGGCCAGGGCCCACGGCTCGCGGGGGCCGCAGCCGGGGCCGCCTTCGGAGCGGGCCACGACCATGCCCGGCGCGTCGGGCCGACCGGGCTTGGCGGGGGTCTGGATCTGGGCGAACGCGCGGGAGCCGGGGCCGCGCCAGGTCTCGGCGCGGGTGCAGAGCCAGGCGGCGGTGCCGCCGCCTGCGGGCAGGGGGCCGCGGGCGAACTCCCAGGAGTTGACGCTTCGTACGCCCTGGCCGCGCAGCCCGCCGAGGTGGCACGCCGTACGGGCCCAGGCGGCGCGCGCCTGCGGTCCCGACGGGTCGCCCGGCCGGTCCGGTGCGCCGTATGTCAGGCGGGCCGGGAGCAGTTCGCCCAGGTCGGTGTAGAGGTGGCCGTCCATGCGCAGGGCCTGCCAGGCGGTGCAACCGGTGGCTTGGGCGGGGGACGGCACAGGGCCGGTGGTGCCGTCTTCGAGGTGCAGCGGCTGTGGGGCGTCGGCGGGCTTCCGGAGGTCGGTCAGGTCCGCGCGGTCGATCCAGGGGGCGGTCAGATAGCGGACGTTGCTGTCCGCGCGGTTCAGGACCAGGGCCGGGGCGGAGGCGTCGTCGGAGTTGTCCGTACGGGCGAGGTCCAGCGCCGCGCCGGGGCCGTCCTCGCTCCGCTCGCCCGCCCCCTCCGCCGGCTCGACATAGCGCACCACGCGCAGCCCGTCGTACAGCAGCACCACCGCGGACCGGTCCACCACGCCCGCGTAGAGCAGCTGTGGCGGACCGGCCGCGGGGCCCTTGGCGGTGCCCGGGGTGGCGGAGACCTGCACGTCGGGGCCGGGCCTGGCCCACACGGCCAGCGCGCGCCGGAGCAGTGCGCGGTCGTGCGTGCGGTCTCCGCGGGCGGGCCACGCCGCGAGACCCCGCCGTGTCGCGTCCTGCCAGGCCCCGGCGGGGGCCCGCGTCACCTTGGCGGGGTCGAGGGCGGCCCGCGCCGCCGGGTTCTGGGCGTACGGGGGAGCCGCGGCGCCATCGGGGCCCCAACCGCCGCCCGGCAGACCCAGCAGCGCACCGCACACCAGCACCGCCGCCCCGGCCGCCAGCACCGCACGGGTGTGCTGGCGGCGCCGCATGAGGTCGGTGGGCCGGGCCTGGAGCGAGCACGGGTCGAATTCGGCGGACTCCAGCAGCGAGCGGTCCCGGCTGCCCGCGGGCGGCGGGGTGCCGGCCGCCGCGGCGAGCGCGCCGGGCGCGTCCTGTGCCCCGGCCTCCTCCAGGATCGCGCACACGTCCGCGTCGCCCAGCCCTTCCAGGGCGCGCAGCACATACGCCGCGCGGGCCGGACCGGGAAGTGCCGTAAGGGCCCGGTCGAGGGCGAGTTCGTCCGCGCCGCCGGCCCGCGGGAACAGCCGCAGCCCCCAGACCCGCGGCAGCAGCGGGGGAAGGGAGGGCACGGACACCTCGCGGCGCACCAACGGCAGGCGCAGCCGGGGCCGTTCGGCGGCCAGGGCGGAGCGCAGCATCCGCAGCCGTACGAACGCGTAGCCCGGGTCGGCGGCCGGGCGGCCGGAGCGGCGCTGGGACGGCAGGACGGGGAGCGGGGCGCGGGAGTCCTGGCGCGGCAGCGCGCGCTGGACAATCGCATGCGCCGTCAGGACGCGGCGGTTGCGCCCCAGCGAGGGCGGCAGCACCAGGTAGGCGAGGCGCGTCAGCCGCGGGTAGTGCTCGACGAGGGCGGCCTCGGCCTGGTCGACGCCGACGAAGACGGCCTGGCCGTCAGCGGCGCCGGAGCTGTCCGGACGGGGGGCTGTTGCCTGCTGCTGCTCCACGTTCGGTGAAACGAGTGAATCCTGGGATGGTCACCTCGTCCGCGGCCCCCGGACGAGGTGCTCCGTACGGCGGCGGGCGCCCGCACCGCCGCCGTACGGTCACGCGCGGCTACTCCGAAGGCAGGTGGCGGTCGAGGTCGAACTCGCCGTCCCGGGCACCCAGGACGAACGCGCGCCATTCCGCTTCGGTGTACCGCAGCACCACGTCCGGCTCCTTCGAATTCCGCATGGCCACCGCGCCCTTCTCCAGGAAGGCGATCTCCACCGCCTCCTCGGACTCGCCGGGGGCGCGCTGCCAGGTGGCGTCGGAGATGTCGAGGGCGTAGAGCCACTCCTTCTCAGCTGCGGCACTCATACGGTGAACTCCTCGCTCGCGGTCCGTACGGTTCTGCGTACGGATCGTCAGCGTACGCGGTGCCCGGAGCGGCTTCCAGCGGTGCTGCGAGGTGTGATACGCGCAGCTCCTAGCCGCGGTCCAGGTACGCCAGCACCGCCAGCACCCGGCGGTTGTCGTCGTCGGACGGCGGCAGTTGCAGCTTTCCGAAGATGTTGGAGGTGTGCTTGGCGACGGCCCGTTCGGTGATCACGAGCTTGCTCGCGATGGCGGTGTTCGAGCGGCCTTCGGCCATCAGCTCCAGCACCTCGGTCTCGCGCGGCGTCAGCCGGGCCAGCGGCCGGTCCCCGGACCGCCGGGACAGCAGCTGGGCGATCACCTCCGGGTCCATGGCCGTCCCGCCCGCCGCCACCCGCCGTACCGCGTCGATGAACTGCTCGGCGTCGAAGACCCGGTCCTTGAGCAGATAGCCGACGCCGCCGGTGCCGTCGGCGAGCAGTTCGCGCGCGTACAGCTGCTCCACGTGCTGGGAGAGGACCAGGACCGGCAGGCCGGGCCGGGCGCGGCGGGCGGCGAGCGCGCACTGCAGGCCCTCGTCCGTGAGGGTGGGCGGCAGCCGTACGTCGACCACCGCCACGTCCGGCCGCTCCTCCTCCAGGGCCCGCGCCAGGTCGGGCCCGTTGCCGACGGCGGCGGCGATCTCGAAGTCGAATGCCTCCAGCATCCGTATCAGCCCGTCCCTCAGGAGGAAGAGGTCTTCGGCGAGCACAACGCGCACGGGATCTCCAGCGTGACCAGGGTGGGGCCGCCCACAGGGCTGCTGACGGCCAGAATGCCGTCGAATGTACCGAGTCGGCGTTCGAGACCGCGCAGGCCGGAGTGGGCACCGCCGTGGCCGGACCCGCTCGTGCCGTCCGCGGACAGGACCACACCGCCGCGGCCGTCGTCGCCGACGCTGATCCGCAGCCGCTCCTCGGCGTACTCCAGGTCCACCCACACCCGCTCCGCGTCCGCGTGCTTCACGGCGTTGGTGAGCAGCTCGCTCACGGAGAAGTACGCGGCCGACTCCACCGGCGCCTCCAGGCGGCCCGGCAGCCGCCCGGTCACCTCCACCGGCAGCGGCATCCGCAGGGCCAGCGCCCGTACCGCGTCGTCCAGGCCGCGTTCGGCGAGCACCGGGGGATGGATGCCGCGCACCAGGTCGCGCAGTTCGGTCAGGGCCTGTGCCGAGGACGTACGGGCGCGGGAGACCAGTTCCTTGGCCTTGGCCGGGTCGCGTTCGATCAGCGCCTCGATGGTGCCCAGGTCCATGCCCATCGCGACCAGCCGGGCCTGCGCGCCGTCGTGCAGGTCCCGCTCGATCCGGCGCAGTTCGGCGGCGGAGGCGTCCACCGCGTCGTGCCGGGTCTCGGTGAGCCGCGCCACCCGGGCGGCCAGCTCGGCCTTGGGCGGGGTGAGGAACGCCGCCGCGATCCGGAAGTGCGCCCTGAGCAGCTTGGTATTGAAGACGAGGGAGGCGGCGAGCGCTGCCGCGCCCAGCACCGGCATCAGGGCCACCTGCGTCGGGTCCGAGGCGTACAGGAACACGTACGAGTAGTCGTGGAGCACGCCCTGCCAGGCGAGGACCGGGATGACGAATCCCTCGATGCCGAGTATGACCAGCACGCCCGGCAGCAGCGCCGTGAGGCTCCCGGCCACCATGTCGACCCCCAGCCACGCCAGCTCCCGCCAGGTGGACGGGTCGCGCAGCAGGTGGCTGCAGTGCTGTACGAGGCCGGGCAGACCGGGCTGCCGGGCGGGGAGCGGACGCTGGTCGTCCGGTATGCGGAGCCCGGCCCAGTCGTGCGCCCACCGCCGACGCTGGTCGGCGTAGCGCCGGGTCAGGGATATGAGGTGCGGGGTGGTCAGCCAGCCCAGCCCGAGCAGCAGCATGACGAGCGAGACGAGGGTGAAGGAGAAGAGGGCGACCGAGCCCACGAGTGACAAGCCTGTGAGCCAGAGACCTCGTGCCCCGGCGACCAGTGTTCGGCGGACTCTCATCCGTACGCTCCCTCTCCTTCACGCGCCCGGACGTCGGGCGCGGGGACAGTCTGCCTGGAAGAGAAGTCCAGGCCACTGGGCCGCGCCCCCGGAATGGGGGGTGTACCTGGCACCACCCCCGGGGGGTGCCCCAGGCGATCGCGCCCGGTGGCCGCCGTCTTCTTCCGTACGCGTTTCCCGCCGGCCTCACCACGTCTCGACCTCCGGACGGAGAGCCCCATGAGCGTCCCCGCGACCGTGCCAGCGACCGTCTCCGCAGCCACCCCGCCCGCCACCGCCGCCCCGTACGAGACCTCGATCGCCGACGCGCCGGACCGGATACGCGCCGCCCAGCGCCTGCGCCACCGGGTCTTCGCCGAGGAGCTGGGCGCCACCCTGCACTCGCCCGTGGCGGGCCACGACATCGACCCCGTCGACGCCCTCGCGGACCACCTGATCGTCACCGAGACCGCGACCGGCGACGTGGTCGGCACCTACCGGCTGCTGCCGCCCGGACGCGCCGAACGCCTCTACTCGGACGGTGAGTTCGACCTGACGGCACTGGCCGCGCTGCGCCCCTCGCTGATCGAGGCGGGCCGGTCCTGTGTGCACGCCGAGCACCGCAGCGGCGCCGTCATCAACCTCATGTGGGCCGCGCTGGCCCGCTACACCCTGCTCTCCGGATACCGCTACCTGGCGGGCTGCGCCTCCGTACCGCTGGGGGACGGGGGCGCGGCCGCGGCCGCCGCGTGGGAGCTGGGCCGCACCCGGTACGCCGCACCGCCCGGCCTGCGCGTCACCCCGCACCACCCGTGGCGGCCCGCCGGACCGGGCCCGGACGCCCGCCCGAACCCGTCGCTGCTGCCGCCGCTGCTCCGCGGCTACCTGCGGATCGGCGCGTGGGTGTGCGGACCGCCCGCCCACGACCCGGAGTTCGATGTGGCGGACTTCTTCGTGCTGCTGGACATGGAGCGGCTCAACGAGCGGTACCGGCGGTTCTTCCTGGGCGGTCAGGCGGACGGGCACGCTCCGGTGGCCGGGGACCGGCCGTGAGCACCTGGGAGGTGCGGTCCGAGTGCACCCCGCGCTGCGCCGCGCACGCCGCGCCACGGGTCCCGTTCACGGAGACCACCTGCCGCTGCGCCGCCTTCGCGCACGCCGCGGGCCGCGCGCTGCGGGACCGCGAGCGGATGGCCGAACCGGCCCGGCTGCGGGCGCACGCGCGGGCGGTGCTCGCCTCGATCGGCGTACGGCTCGTGGTCGAGGCGGCGCGGGACGGGGTGGGGCTCGCGGTGCCGTACGGGGCGGGCACCACATCCGCGTCGCAGGCCCGCCCCGGCACCCTCGTCGTCGCCAACCACATCTCCTGGCTGGACATCCCCGCGCTGCTCGCTGTCGAGCCGGTGACCCTGCTCGCCAAGCGCGAGGTCGGCGACTGGCCGCTGGTGGGCACCCTGGCCCGCCGCGCCGGCACCCGCTTCATCGACCGCGCCGGCCCGCGCCAACTGCCCGCGACCATCGCGGACCTGGCGGACCTGCTGCGCTCCGGCCGGTCCGTGGCCGTGTACCCGCAGGCCACCACCTGGTGCTCGGTGGCGCGCGGTGCGTTCCGGCGCGCCACCTTCCAGGCGGCGCTGGACGCGGGCGCCCCCGTACGGCCGGTGACCATCGCGTACGAGCAGCTGGGGATGCCCAGCACGGTCGCGGGTTTCCTCGGCGACGAGGAGTTCCTGTCCTCCGTGCGGCGGGTGGTCGGCGCGCGCGGTCTGACCGTACGCATCACCGTGCACCCGCCGCTGCTCCCGCACCCCGGCGCGCACAACCGGCGCACGCTGGCGGCCCTCGCCCGCGCCGCCGTCTCCCGCACCGTCCGGGAGCCGGTCCGCCACGCGCCGGGTGCGTGCCGGGCGGGCGCCGCGCCCGCGCCGGGTCAGGCGCTCGGCACGTACTTGTAGCCGACGCGCCGTACGGTCACGATCGACGACCGCACGTCCGCGCCCAGCTTGCGGCGCAGCCGGGCCACATGCACGTCCACCGTCCGGCCGTCGCCGACGTGCCCGTACCCCCACACCGTGGTCACCAGCTGGTCGCGGGTGTGCACCCGGTGCGGGTGCGCGACGAGGTGGGCCAGCAGCTCGAATTCGAGGTACGTCAGGTCCAGCGGGCGGCCGTGGACATGCACGGTCCGCTGCTCGGGGTCGATGCGTACGGTCGCGTCACCGGTCGTCGCCGCGGCCGGGCTGGCGGCGTCCGGGGCGGGCCCCGCGGCGGTGCCCGGCGGTGCCGCAGCGGCCGGTACCGACTCCGCGGGGACCAGGACGAGATAGCCGACCATGGCCGGCTGTCCCGGCAGCGCGGGCAGGCTGTGCTGGGGCGCGGGGAGCCAGGTCGCGCCGGAGGTGAGCAGGTCGGCGACGGGCGGCAGTTCGTCGGGCGCCACGGCCCGCAGGCGCTGGCGGCCCGGCAGGGCGGCGGCTGCCGCGGCAGCCGGGACCGGGGCGGAGGCGGCGGACTTCGCGGAAGGGGCGGTGAGGGTACGGACGTTCGTCATGATCGGTCAGCTCTTTCGCGCAGTGGGGGCGTCGGTGGACGTCGTGCGCGCGGGCAGGGCTGGGGACGCCGCGAAAGGCGTCGGAAGAGGCGTGTGCGGGCCCGCGCTCAGTGCGCGCGGCAACACAGACGGTCGAAGTGGTGCCCCTGCCGGGACGGCCAGAAAGGCTCCAGGTCGCTGCGACCCGTCGCGGTTTCGGTAAGGCTGGCCATGCCCCCATTCAACCAGACTGCCGGTGTTCTGTCCTTCAGGTGTCCCGCCGCCCGGCGCGGGCCCGGCGGCGGGCCTTGAACACGGCGCCCGTGCCCATACCCAGCAGCAGGGCCGTCAGATGCCCCACGTCCGTGAAGTCCCGTTCCCTGCGCAGGACCGGGTGGGCGCCCAGCGCCAGCAGCCCCGCCGTCGCCGCCGCCCGCGCCCCGCGGTGCGGTACGGACACGGCGAGCGCGCCCACCGTGGCGTAGAAGCCGTAGCTCGCGCCGACGTCCACGGCCCGCTCGGTGTCGGGGGTGACGTACTCGTGGGAGAGCGCGCGGGCCGCCCGCAGTCCGCCGTACACGAGCACGCTGGCGCCGATGTGCCCGGCGGCGAACATCCCGGCCGCCCGCCGGGTGCCCCACGCCGCCTCGGCCGTGCCGAGCGCCGCGAGCAGCGCGAGCCCGTACGGGACGGGCAGCGGGCTCTCGACGAACACGGCGCTGGTCGCCAGCGTCCGCCAGCGGCCCGCACGCAGGTTGTGGACGTTGGTGGAGTGCGCGCGCAGCAGCTCGGCGCGCTCGTGCGCGGGCATCCGCGCGGTGGCGTACGCGCCGAGCTGGACGGCGCCGACGTACAGCGGGGCGAGCCAGGGAGCGTAGGCGGAGGGCGCTTTCATGCCCTCCATCATCCCCGGCGACCGTGCGTGACGGCGGGCGGGACCCGGTCGGCCGGACCGGCCGGGCCCGCTCAGCCGAGCCGGATCTCCACCGGCTCGGCCGAGCCGCCGCGCACCGTGACCGAGGCCCCGGCGGCCTGCGCCACGCCGCCGCCCCGCTCCGACCGGCACTCGACGGTGTAGCGGCCGTCGGCGCCGGCGGAGAGGGTGAAGCGCCCTTCGGCGTCGGTGAGCGCGGCCACGTCCGGAAAGGAACCGGGGCCCGCGGCGAGGTACACCCGGGCGTCCGGGACGGCCCGGCCGTCCGCGTCCACCACGACTCCGGAGATCACCGCCATGCCGGGACCTTTCATCCGTTCACTCGCATCGCACGGTCATGCCTGCCGTACGGTCACGCCTTCCACGCCACGTAGTTGTTGTACACCGGCGTGGTGATCCGGGTGCCGGAGTTGGTGACCGCGCCGCCGTACGCGTGGATCGCGATGCCGTACCGGCCGCCGTTGTAGAAGTGGTAGACGGAGCTGCCGCTCTGGCCGCCCGCCGTGTCGATGTCGTAGTACACCTTGCGCGGGCCCACGGAGGCGACGCCGCGCGCGTCGTACCACTGGGTGCCGGCCGGCTTGTCGCCCGGGTAGCCGGAGATGTTGCCGACCGTCTTGAGCAGGTCCGCGTCGGACCACACGCCGAAGCCGAACCAGCCGGTCGTGTTGCCCAGGTTGTTGGGCAGGATGATCGCGCCGTAGTCGTAGTTCTCGTCGCCGTTGTTGGCCCAGCCGTTGACCGTACGGAAGCTGGTGCTGGTGACGACGCCGTACGGGAGGGTGTTGCCGTTGCGGCCCGGCATCACGTTGATGCTCTTGACCCAGCCGTCGCGCCCGGCGACGCCGCTGTTCTTGATGTAGACGACGTGCCCTGCGGTGGCCAGGGTGTGCGGGCCGATGAACCAGCCGGTGCCGATCCAGCGGGAGTTGTCCGCCGCGGTGATCAGCAGCGAGCAGTGCACCCGCCACGGGTAGACGGACGTGTCGGTGATCTGCACCCGGTCGTCCGGGCCGTGCACGGTCTCGGCGGCGACCGGCGGCGGGCCGAAGGACGCCTCGCCGATGTCCGGCAGCGCGGCGGTCGGCGGCTGCCACAGCTGCTCCGGCGTGCCTTCGGGACGGGTGTAGCCGCGCACGTTCTCCAGGCCGTCCGCGGTCGCCCTGGCCGCGTCGCCCTGCGGACCCTCGGACGGCGGCTGAACTGCCAACTCCTCCGCCGTGAAGACGACTTGACTTTCTTCCGGCTCGTTCGAGACGGCGGTGTGGAACTCGATCGGCATTGCTTGTCACCGGGCCTCTCGGTTCTCGCGGTGCACTGTGGGAGTCCTCCTGGAAGGAGTCCTCTTCTTGTACTGCGGGCCGCCGGGGGTGGACAACGCAAGATGCGCCGAATTCTTGTGGATGGCCCTTGCCTACGTCATCTGTCCCGAAAGGCCCCGACAACGGCACGAGAAGGACCCGGAATCCGGGACGGCTTTCCTCCGGAGAACTTCCGCACCGAGAACGGGCACCGCCGGACCTTGCGGACCCGCGCGGTTCGCGCCACGGCGCGCGCGGCGCCCGCGCGCGGACGGGCGCGCGGGCACACTGGCGGTCATGACGACGACCTTGCGCATCGGACTCCTCGGCACCGGCCCCTGGGCCCGGCGCGTGCACGCCCCCGCCCTCGCCGCCCACCCGGCGTCACCTTCACGGGCGTGTGGGGACGCCGCCCGGAAGCCGCCGCCGCGCTGGCCGCGAGCCACGGCACCCGCCCGTACGCGACCCCGGAGGACCTGTTCGCCGACACCGACGCCCTCGCCATCGCACTCCCGCCGTCCGTGCAGGCGGACCTCGCCGTACGGGCCGCCGGGGCCGGCCGCCACCTCCTCCTGGACAAGCCGGTCGCCACCACCGTCGCGGAGGCGCGGGCGGTGGCCGAGGCGGCCGAGCGCGCGGGCGTCGCCTCGATCGTGTTCTTCACCGCGCGCTTCGGCACCGCCGAGGGGGAGTGGACCGACCGGGCCGCCGCGGCCGGCGGCTGGTTCACCGCGCACGCCGACTGGCTCGGCTCGGTCTTCGCGGCGGACAGCGACAGCCCGTACGCGGCCTCGCCGTGGCGCCGCGAGAAGGGCGCCCTCTGGGACGTCGGCCCGCACGCCCTGTCCCTGCTGCTGCCCGTCCTCGGGGACGCCGAGCACGTCACGGCCACCCGGGGCCCCGGCGACACGGTGCTGCTCACCCTGCGGCACGCGGGCGGCGCGGCCAGCTCCGCGACGGTCAGCCTGACCGCGCCGCGGGCGGCGTCCGGCGTGTCCGTCACGCTGTACGGCACCTCGGGCGCCACCTCGCTGCCGCGCCGCCAGGAGGGCCCGGAAGTCGCCTACGAACGCGCCGTTGACGCCCTGCTCGCCTCCGTGCGCAGCGGTGACGGGCACGCGTGCGACGCGCGGTTCGGGCTGCGGGTGACGGAGGTGCTGGCGGCGGCGGAGGCTTCGTTCGAGGGGGAGGGCAAAGGGCGGGGGGAGCGTCCGCCGCTTACTTGATCAGGGCGTTGGCCACCGCGATCACCAGGCCGAGCGCGGCGTCGGCCGCCCCGATGAGCACGGCCCCGCGCCTGCGGTACCCCATCCGCAGCGCGGCGGCCATGCCCCAGGCGAACAGCAGCGTCGCGTTGAGCGTCAGCCCGGCCGCCGTGGTGGGGCCCTCGGGCCAGTTCCAGCCCCCGGCGGCCAGTAGCAGTACGACCGTGGGCAGCGAGGCGACGACGAGCGGCCACTCGTCGATCAGCCGGTGCCCGAGCGCGTACCAGCGGTGCCCGGCGCTGTGCCCGCGGTGGGTGGCCATGTGGTGCGCGTAGCCGTGCGCGAGCGCCGCCGTCACGGCGGTGACCAGCACCCACAGCGCGTCGTAGACGGGCGTGAACGGTACGCCCTCGCTCTGCAGGGCGGCCAGCAGGGCGCTGGAGAGCACGGTTCCGTAGACGCCTCCGAACAGCATGCTGGAAGCCATGGGCAGCTCCTTTCCCCGGTGATACGGAAATGGGGCGGTGCGGGAATGTGGTCGGTGCGGCATGTCGTCGGTGCGGGAAAAGGGAAATGAGCCGTCCACGTTAATCGGCGGGGCCGTTCGTCGCGTCACCATAACGGCGGACAAGGAATGGCCAAAGGTATGACCCGAACCCCGTACGCACCTCCAGGTAAGTAACCCACCTTCAAGTGGGTAATTGCGGCCCGGCAGGCGGGACGCGAGGATTTTCCCCGGCGCGCCGCTCCCGTTCCTGCCCGTCCTCACCACCTGTCTGGAGTTTTCCGTGACACCCACCGCACCCGGCGCAGAGCCCACCCCGGTCACCGTCCTCGGCCTGGGCGCCATGGGCCGCGCCCTGGCCGCCGCCTTCCTTGAGGGCGGCCACCCGACCACCGTCTGGAACCGCACCCCGGGCCGCGCCGACGCCCTCGTGGCGGCCGGCGCCACCCTCGCCGCCGACGCCGCCGAGGCGGTCGCCGCCTCCCCGGTCACCGTCGTCTGCCTCCTGGACCACCGGTCCGTACGCGACGTGCTCACCCCGCTCGCGGACCGGCTCGCCGGCCGT
Source organism: Streptomyces sp. NRRL F-5755 (assembly GCF_001279365.1). Classification (NCBI taxonomy): domain Bacteria; kingdom Bacillati; phylum Actinomycetota; class Actinomycetes; order Kitasatosporales; family Streptomycetaceae; genus Streptomyces; species Streptomyces sp. NRRL F-5755. The sequence continues at coordinate 74,476 of NZ_LGCW01000195.1, forward strand.
ACGGTGATCAACCTGACCACCGTTTCCCCGCAGGACGCCCGCACCACCGCGGCCTGGGCGGACGAGCACGGCATCGCGCACCTCAGCGGCGCCATCATGACCATCCCCGTGCTGGTCGGCGGCCCGCAGTCGATGCTCCTCTACAGCGGCCCGGAGGCCCTCTTCACCGCCCACCGCGCCCTGCTCGAACGGCTCGGCCGGTCCACCCACCTCGGCACCGACCCCGGCACGGCGCCGCTGTACGACGTCGGCCTGCTGGCGGCCATGTACGCCATGTTCGGGGGCTTCCTGCACGGCGCGGCACTGGTCGGCACGGCGGGCGTACCGGCCAAGGAGTTCACGGCGCTCGCCGTGCCGTGGCTCAACGCCATGACCCTCGGCCTGCCCGCCATGGCCGACTTCCTGGATTCGGGGGATTACCGCACCGACGTCCAGAGCCTCGATTTCAACGCGGCGGCCGTGGAACACCTCGTACACACCAGCAGGGAAGCGGGCATCGGCGCGGATGTCCTGCTTCCGCTGCTGGAACTGATACGCCGCCAGGTGTCCGAGGGACACGGCGCCGAGAGTTTCACGCGGCTGGTGGAAGGCATCAAGCACCCGGGGAATGCGGCGGGTTAGCGGAATCCGGCGTGGAGCCGGGGGCGTCGGCCGCGCCCCCGGCAGCCTTCCCGCCTCATGGCTCAACTGCTATGCCTACATGCCGATTTTGGTCTTGGAAGGCATCGACGATGCCGCCTACCGTCGTGATCACGGCCTTCGCACACCGCGACGCGCGCTCACGTACGACAAGGAGGCGCAGCTCATGACCGCGTTCACGAGTTACGTCGAGATCATCCTCCGGAAACTGACCGGCAGCCCCGAACGGCCGGTACTGACCACGGCCGAGGGGCGGGACATCACCGCCGCGGAACTCCACGACAGTGTGCACCGGATGGCGGCCGAACTGGCCGACCGCGGCATCGGGCGCGGCCGTACGGTCGCGATACTGGCCGGAAACCGGCCGGAGGCCCTGTCCGCCCGGTACGCGGTCAACCTGCTGGGCGCCCGGATCGTCCTCCTCTACGAGGGGCAGGCACCGGAAACCCAGGCGCGCCTCGTGGAGAGCGCGGAGACCGCGCTGCTCCTCGTCGGGCCGGAATCGGCCAAGCCCGCCGCGGAACTCCTCTCCCACCTGGAGGGGCCCACGGCGCCGGACGTCCTGATGCTGGGCCCCGGCGGCGCCGGTCTGGAGGCCGAGGACCTGACCGCGCTGGCCGCCGCCCGCCCGCCGGGCCGTACGGTCGAGAGCGCCGCCCGCGCCGACGAGGACTGGTGCATCCGCTACACGGGCGGCACGACCGGCGTCCCCAAGGGCATCCGGACGCCACACGGCCCGTACGCGGCGCTGATGTCCCACCCCGTCGAAGCGGCCGGCGACCCGCCCCGCCAGCTCGCCTGCACCTCGCTCACCCACCTCGCCGGACACATGGCGGACATGACGCTGGCCACGGGCGGCAGCGTCGTCCTCCAGGAGCGCTTCGAGCCCGGTGCGGTCCTCGCGGCGATCGCCCGCGAGCGGATCACCCACCTATGGCTGCTGCCGCCCCTCCTCTACGAACTCCTCGACCACCCCGACCTCGCCACCACCGACCTCAGCAGCCTCACCCGCATCAGCTACGGCGGCTGCCCGGCGTCCCCGTCCCGGCTGCGGCAGGCCCTGGACGTCCTCGGACCGGTCCTCTACGGCTGGTACGGACAGTCCGAGGCGCTGCTGCTCACCGAGGTGAGCCCGGCGGAGCACGCCATCACCGGGCGGGGCGGGCAGATCACCGTCGGCCGCCCCATACCCGGTGTGGACATCGAGATCCGTGACGAGCACGGCCGCCCCCTCCCGCCGGACACCAGCGGCGAGGTGTACGTCCGCTCCGGCGGCCTGATGACCGGCTACTGGAAGCGGCCCGACCTGACCGCGCAGGTGATCCGCGACGGCTGGCTCCGCACCGGCGACGTCGGCTACCGGGACGAGGACGGCTATCTCTTCCTGATGGACCGGGTCAAGGAAATGATCATCGTGGTGGGCGGCCACGTCTATCCGGGCGAACTGGAGGACCTGCTGCACACCCACCCGGACATAGCGCAGTGCGCGGTCTTCGGCGTACGCGGCGCGGACGAGGTCGAGGAGGTGCACTGCGCCGTCGTTCCCGCGCCGGGGCGCACGGTCGATCCCGCGCGGATCATCGACTTCGTCGTGGCACACAAGGGCGCGATGTACGCGCCGCGCGCCGTGCACCAGGTGGACAGCATCCCGCTCACCTCGGTCGGCAAGCCGGACAAGAAGCGGCTCAAGGGGGAGGTGGAGGGGAGGGGGTAGGAGGCCGGGGCGCGCGGGGGGCGTACGG
>NZ_LGCW01000196.1:0-379 GCF_001279365.1 Streptomyces sp. NRRL F-5755
GTTTAGGGTACGGGCCGCCATGAAACTCGCTAGAGGCTTTTCTCGACAGCATAGGATCATCCACTTCACCACAATCGGCTCGGCATCAGGTCTCACCCTGCATGGAGGACGGATTTGCCTACCCTCCGGGCTACACCCTTACCCCGGGACAACCACCGCCCGGGCTGGACTACCTTCCTGCGTCACCCCATCACTCACCTACTACCACCTTGGGTCAGCGGCTCCACCACTCCCCTTTGTCCGAAGACTCCAGGGCGGCTTCACGGCCTTAGCATTAATGGATTCGATGTTTGGCGCTTCAAAGCGGGTACCGGAATATCAACCGGTTGTCCATCGACTACGCCTGTCGGCCTCGCCTTAGGTCCCGACTTACCCTGGG
>NZ_LGCW01000197.1:0-372 GCF_001279365.1 Streptomyces sp. NRRL F-5755
CGAACGCTTCGGTTCGTGGAAGGGGGCTCACAACCGGCTGCGGATGTGGGCGGCCGACGGCACGTGGGAGAAGGTGTTCACCGCCCTGCTCGCGCAGGCCGACACCGAAGGCGGCCTCGACTGGGTCGCCGCGGTCGACTCCACGATCGCCCGTGCCCACCAGCACGCCGCCGGGGCCCGTCAAAAGGGGCTCGGGCCGGCGAACCAGCCAACCATGCCCTCGGACGGCCCCGCGGCGGACTGACCACGAAGATCCACCTGGCGGCAGACGGTCGTTGCCGGCCACTCGCGTTCGTCATCACCCCGGGCCAGGCCGGTGACGCACCCGCATTCGAGAAGGTCATGGCCCGGATCCGGGTGTCCCGGCCGGTC
>NZ_LGCW01000198.1:0-372 GCF_001279365.1 Streptomyces sp. NRRL F-5755
GTGGCGATGGACTTCGGCCGTATCACGCTGGACCAGGACCTGATCCTGTACCTGTTCGGCACCCCCGGCCAGGACCGCTTCTGGTTCATGTGGGACGACCTCGTCCGCGGCGCCATCGGCGCCGTCGTCCTGGTCGACACCCGCCGCCTCGCCGACTGCTTCCCCGCCGTCGACTACTTCGAAAACAGCGGCCTGCCCTTCGTCATCGCCCTCAACGGCTTCGACGGACACCAGCCCTACACCCCCGACGAAGTACGCGAAGCTCTCCAGATCGGCCCCGACGCACCGATCATCACCACCGACGCCCGCCACCGCAGCGAAGCCAAGAGCGCCCTCATCACCCTCGTCGAACACGCCCTCATGGCCCGCCTG
>NZ_LGCW01000199.1:0-365 GCF_001279365.1 Streptomyces sp. NRRL F-5755
CAGGGGGCCATCTCCTCGGCGCCTTGGAGCGGCCGTTATGTCTGGACGCAACCGGGGCTTCGGTCGCCTGCGGGGAGTGTCCCCCTGCACACCCCCTCCCGTCGGTTCGGCGAGTGCGGGCCGGTGGGGGGAGGGAGAAAAGAAGCCTGGTGCGCGCCCCCCATGTGGTGACGCTCGCCTGGCGTAGGCGCAGGGCCCCGGGCGGCTCCGCGCCATGCGGAGGCGGCCGCCGGGGTCTGTAAAGACCCCTGCCACGGCGGCGGGAGAGCCGCGTACGGCGCGGGCTCGGGGACACGTAGGGGTCTCCCCGCAGGCGACCGAAGCCCCGGTCGCGTCCATACATTTCGGCCGCTCCAGGCAACGAG
>NZ_LGCW01000200.1:0-362 GCF_001279365.1 Streptomyces sp. NRRL F-5755
CCATCTCCTCGGCGCCTGGAGCGGCCGAAGTGTATGGACGCAACCGGGGCTTCGGTCGCCTGCGGGGAGTGTCCCCCTGCACACCCCCTCCCGTCGGTTTGGCGAGTGCGGGCCGGTGGGGGAGGGGAAAGAAACCTGGTGCGCGCCCCCCATGAGGTGAGGTGCGCCGTGTGTAGGCGCAGGGCCCTGGGCGGCTCCGCCTCGTGCGTAAAGCGCGCCAGAGGTCTGTGAGGACCCCTGCCACGGCGGCGGGAAAGTCGCCCACGGCGCGGGCTCGGGGACACGTAGGGGTCTCCCCGCAGGCGACCGAAGCCCCGGTCGCGTCCATACATTTCGGCCGCTCCAGGCAACGAGGAGAGACC
>NZ_LGCW01000201.1:0-352 GCF_001279365.1 Streptomyces sp. NRRL F-5755
ACGGGAAAAGCCGCTAAAGTAGTGATCACGCCGGAAGGCGCGAACAACCCCCTCCGACGGGGAATCGGATTCAAATTCGAACCGGTCAGCTTCCTTCACCGGAAGCCCGGAACGGAAAACGAATCTGATAGAGTCGGAAAGGCCGGAAAGCGAAAGCCGGAAGGTCATCCCGCTCCAACGGGGAGCCGGAAACGGAAAGCGGAAACGCCGAACGGATCTGGTAAGGTTGGAACCGCGCAGAAGCCGAAAGGCAGAAACGCACCGGCGGAAATCAGGACCGCGAGGATCTGATAGAGTCGGAAACGCAAGACCGAAGGGAAGCGCCCGGAGGGCCCGGTGAAACGGGACCGAA
>NZ_LGCW01000202.1:0-339 GCF_001279365.1 Streptomyces sp. NRRL F-5755
GTCTCTCCTCGTTGCCTGGAGCGGCCGAAATGTATGGACGCGACCGGGGCTTCGGTCGCCTGCGGGGAGACCCCTACGTGTCCCCGAGCCCGCGCCGTAGGCGACTATCCCGCCGCCGTGGCGGGGGTCTTTACAGACCCCGGCGGCGCCTTACGCACGAGGCTGGGACGCCGGCGGCTTTGCGCCTACGCAACGTGCGCCTCGCCTAATGGGGGGCGCGCACCAGGTTTCTTTTCCCCTCCCCCACCGGCCCGCACTCGCCGAACCGACGGGAGGGGGTGTGCAGGGGGACACTCCCCGCAGGCGACCGAAGCCCCGGTTGCGTCCATACACTTCGGC
>NZ_LGCW01000203.1:0-338 GCF_001279365.1 Streptomyces sp. NRRL F-5755
CACCCACCACCCCAACCCGAAGGCTGAGTTCACTGGGGCCGGCGTTCGAAGGAACAGGCAAAGCCCGTGCCCTCAGACACCCAACAGCGTGCCCGACACAACCAGCCGACCTATCACGTTCCACGCCGAAGCAGTACTAGTCATTGATCAACCGAGTGTGCCGAGTAGTCAACGTTCCACCCATGAGCAACCAGCATCAGACGTTCGCTGATGTTCTGGCCTCTGACCAGCACGAAGGCTGGTGAGAAGTGCTCCTTAGAAAGGAGGTGATCCAGCCGCACCTTCCGGTACGGCTACCTTGTTACGACTTCGTCCCAATCGCCAGTCCCACCTTCGAC
>NZ_LGCW01000204.1:0-337 GCF_001279365.1 Streptomyces sp. NRRL F-5755
CCTCGTTGCCTGGAGCGGCCGAAATGTATGGACGCGACCGGGGCTTCGGTCGCCTGCGGGGAGACCCCTACGTGTCCCCGAGCCCGCGCCGTACGCGGCAATCCCGCCGCCGTGGCAGGGGTCTTTACAGACCCCGGCGGCCGCCTCCGCATGGCGCGGAGGCGCCCGGGGCCCTGCGCCTACACCCGGCGAGCGTCACCATTTGGGGGGGGGCGCGCACCAGGTTTCTTTCCCCCTCCCCCCACCGGCCCGCACTCGCCACACCGACGGGAGGGGGTGTGCAGGGGGACACTCCCCGCAGGCGACCGAAGCCCCGGTTGCGTCCATACACTTCGGC
>NZ_LGCW01000205.1:0-337 GCF_001279365.1 Streptomyces sp. NRRL F-5755
GTCGAAGGTGGGACTGGCGATTGGGACGAAGTCGTAACAAGGTAGCCGTACCGGAAGGTGCGGCTGGATCACCTCCTTTCTAAGGAGCACTTCTCACCAAGCCTGGCTTGGTCAGAGGCCAGAACATCAGCGAATGTCTGATGCTGGTTGCTCATGGGTGGAACGTTGACTACTCGGCACACTCGGTAAGAAGGCTACTAGTACTGCTTCGGCGTGGAACGTGGATCATCTGACGAGGGTGTCGGGCACGCTGTTGGGTGTCTGAGGGCACGGGCTTTGCCTGTTCCTTCGAACGCCGGCCCCAGTGAACTCAGCCTTCGGGTTGGGGTGGTGGGTG
>NZ_LGCW01000206.1:0-76536 GCF_001279365.1 Streptomyces sp. NRRL F-5755
CTGCGAGCCGAACCAGTGGCCGACGACCTTCTGGCCGCTGCTGGAGGTCACCGTGATGTGGGACTGGACGTCCTTCTTGTTGGTGATCACCTTGTCGAAGTTGAACGACACCGGCATACCCACACCGACGGTCTTGCCGCCGTCCGGCGCGTAGGAGCCGATGAAGCTGTTCTTCGGCGAAACGGTGGTGAAGGTGGCGTTCTCGGTGGCCGGTCGCCCATTGCCGTCCTTCGCCTGGGCGACGATCTTGTACTTGGTGCCGCGCTCCAGCTCCGCCGACGGCTTCCAGGACGAACCGTCGGCGGCCATCGAGCCCTTGACCTCCGCGCCGTTGTCCGCCTGCACCAGCTTCACACTGGTCAGCTTGCCGCCACTGACCTGGACGCCGGGGTGCAGGCCGACGTTCATGGCGCCGTCCTCGGCCGCGATTTTGATCTTGGTGCCGGACGTGTCCCTGGCCTCGTCGCCGTCGGCGCCGCCCGGCCAGCCGCCTCCCCCACAGGCGGACAGCGTCAGCGCGCCCGCCGCACACAGCGCCGACACGCCGATCCGCAGGGCGCTGGGCCGAGCGGGCACAGGGGAATCCGGCATTCTCACGAGAGCTCCACAGCAAGAGTCGACATCGGACTGCCACAACGGCAGCCGCCGACCGTACGCACCTCTTCTAAATCCGCTTCTTACGTACGGGCGTCTCCTGTGGCCGCTTCGCGAACTCTGGTCAATCGTCTAGCAATCAATGACCCGTCCGTACATCACCTTGACTGGTTCATACCAAACGGGTTGAGTACCTGCACCTGTCGATTGCGTCCGCCAAGCGGAGCGTGATCCTCGATGCTCGTCGCGCGCCGGACCGTCCGTCGCCGATCTCACGCGGCCCTGCCGCACTGAGGAGTGATCAGGTGTTGCTGAAACAGCGTGTCGCCGCCGTGCTCTCGGCCGCCTCCTGCGTCGCCGCTCTGTCGGCCGCCGCGCCGCCCGCCGTCGCCGCGCCCGTCTCCGGCACCGCGGCATCCGCCGCGAGCTGCAACTTCACCATCTGGACGGCCGGTAAGCCGTATGTCACCGGCAACATCGTGAAGTACACGAACGGCCAGTACTACCGGGCCACGCACGACAATCCGGGTTACGACCCGGTCATCAGCACCTGGTACTGGGAGCCGTACAACTGCGACGGCGGGACCAACCCGTCCGGCGGCTTCGTGGTGAGCGAGGCGCAGTTCAACCAGATGTTCCCGAACAGAAACCGGTTCTACACGTACAACGGTCTGAAGGCGGCCCTGAGCGCGTATCCCGGCTTCACCAAGACCGGGAACGACACGATCAAGAAGCGGGAGGCCGCCGCCTTCCTGGCCAACGTCGGCCATGAGACGGGCGGTCTGGTCCACATCGTGGAGCAGGACACGAACAACTACCCGCACTACTGTGACTGGAACCGGCCGTACGGCTGTCCCGCCGGACAGGCGGCCTACTACGGGCGCGGGCCGATCCAGCTGAGCTGGAACTACAACTACAAGGCGGCGGGTGACGCGCTCGGCATCGACCTGCTGCACAACCCGAACCTGGTGCAGAACGATGCGGCCGTGGCCTGGAAGACGGGCATCTGGTACTGGATGACGCAGCGCGGCCCGGGCTCGATGACGCCGCACGACGCGATCGTCAACGACCGCGGCTTCGGCGAGACCATCCGCAGCATCAACGGCTCCATGGAGTGCAACGGCAACAACCCCGGCCAGGTACAGAGCCGGATCAACTCGTATAAAAGGTTCACCCAGATCCTGGGCACGAGCACCGGCGGCAACCTGAGCTGCTGAGCCCGTCCCGGCGCGGCTGACTTCCCGCCCGCCTCATCCGTCCCGGCACGGCTGGACGGACGGGGCGGGCGCGTGCGGTGCCTGCCGTGGCAGCCGGGTCGTGGTCCGGGCGCTGGCTCCGTGGCGGGGGAACCTCAGCGCTCCTCCAGTACGGCCCGGATCACATGCCGGGCGTTGCCCGCCATCGCCGGGTTCGTCTCCCGGTAGTACGGCAGCGCGATCAGCGCCTGCGAGAGCGTACGGGCCCGGCCGCGCGCCCACGTCGCGTCGTCCACGCCCAGCGCCTCGCGGAAGACCTCTCGTACCCCGGCCGGCAGCAGGTTCCACGCCGGGAACAGATCGCAGGCCGGATCGCCCGCCCCCATACACCCGAAGTCGATCACCGCGGTCAGCCTGCCGTCGTCCACCAGCAGATTGCCCGGCATCAGATCGGCGTGCAGCCACACCGGCGGACCGTCCCAGGCCGGGGCGCGCAGCGCGTCCTGCCACACGGCGGTCACGGCGTCGCAGTCGACGCCCTCCTCCGGGATTCCGCGCAGCTCCTCGATCGCCGCCCGCGTCGGCGCGTCGAGCACGGCGAGCGGCCCGCCGCGGTGGGCCGCCGGGGCCCCGGGCAGCGCGACGTCCCGCATCGCCGCCACGAACCCGGCCAGATCCTTGGCCAGGAGTACCGGTTCGTCCAGCGCCCCTGCGACCGGGTTCTCCCCGGCCAGCCAGCGGTACACCGACCACGGCCACGGATATCCCTCCGCGGGCTCCCCGGCGGCGAGCACCTCGGGGACGGCCACCGGCAGCCGGGGCGCGAGGCGGGGCAGCCACTGCTGTTCCAGCGATACGTCCGCGGCGCCACCCCGCGTCAGCGGCAGCCGTACCGCCATGCCGTCCCCCAGCCGGAACATCGCGTTGACCGTGCCCCCGGACGGGAACCGCCGCACCGGCAGTTCCGCCCACCGCGGGAACTGCCCGGCGACCAGCCGCCGTACGAGGCCCTCGTCGACGGGGTGCGGACCGGGAGGTGTCTGCCCTGGGCTCATGGGGCGCTACCCGACCATCGGACGTCCTCCCGCGTCAAACGTTTTTTCGGCCCATACGTGCAGCTCAGAAGCCGTAAAGGCCGGTCGCGGGCGCTCGGCGCGATCTTCACTCGCAAGGGTAAGAAAGCGCGCTGCCCGCATCCGCCGCTCCGGCACCTCGCGACACTGGGAACGGCCGCTCGGTGTGACGGCAGTGGAAAGTGGTGGCGACCGTGACGACGGAACAAGATTCGGACAACCGGGACCGGGGTCCGGTGGTGACCGGTGTGCGCAACGAGGTGTCCGCGCCGGTCGAGGGCCACGTGGTGCAGGCCGGCGTCGTCCACGGCGACGTGCATCTGCACCCCGTACGCGAGCGCGGGCCCGTACCGCACCAGCTGCCCGCCGCACCGCGCCGCTTCACCGGCCGGACCGGCGAACTGGCCGCGCTGACCGCCGCGCTGGACGAGGCGGCGGAGTCGGGCGCCACCGTGATGATCTCCGCGATCGGTGGCGCCGGCGGCATCGGCAAGACCTGGCTCGCCCTGTACTGGGCACATCAGCACGTCGACCGGTTCCCCGACGGCCGGCTGTTCGTGGATCTGAGGGGTTTCACCCCGCTCGGCGAACCGATGCCGACGACGGAGGCGGTCCGCGGCTTTCTGAACGCCCTCGGTGTGGACCCGTCCGGCGTGCCGCCCGACCTGGACGCGCAGGTGGGCCTCTACCGCAGCCTGGTCGCCGACCGGCGCATGCTCATCGTGCTGGACAACGCCCGCGACACCGCCCATGTGGCCCCGCTGCTGCCGGGCGGTCCGGCCTGCACGGTGCTGGTGACCAGCCGCCGTCACCTCGCCGGACTGGTCACCACCCACGGCGCCCGCTCCCTGGACCTGGACGTGCTGTCCGACGCCGAGGCCCGCCAGTTGCTGGCCGATCACCTGGGCGCCGAGCGGATCGCCGCCGAGCCCGAGGCGGTACGCGCCTTCCTGACGTACTGTGCCGGGTTGCCGCTGGCGCTGAGCATCGTGGCCGCCCGCGCCACCGCCCACCCCGGCTTTCCGCTGAGCGTGCTCGCCGAGGAGCTGCGGGACCACGCGACCCGGCTCGACGAGCTGGACGCCGGCGAGATCCCGCTGAACCTCCGCGCCGTGTTCTCGTCCTCGTACCACGCGCTCTCCCCCGAGGCGGCCGTGCTGTTCGGGCTGCTCGGCCTGGCGCCGGGGCCTGACATCAGCCTGCCCGCCGCCGCTTCCCTGGCCGGGCTGCCGGCGCCTCGGGTCCGCACGCTGCTGAGGGAGCTGGAAACCGCCCATCTGGTGTCCCAGCCGACGCCCGGACGCTACCGGCTCCACGACCTGATCCGCCTCTACGCCTGTGACCAGGCCCTCCTTCACCGGACCGAGGACCACCGCGACAGCGCACTGCGGCGGCTGGTGGAGTTCTACCTGCACACGGCCCACACCGCTGACCAACTGCTCGACCCGCACCGCGAGTCGGTCGTGCTGGACCCGCCCGCCCAGGGCTGCCTGCCCCACCCGCTGCGCGACAAGGCCAGGGCGCTGGCGTGGCTGGACGTCGAGCACCCCTGCGTGATGGCCGCCCAGCGCCTGGCCGTCGAGCGTGAGTGGCACACGCTGGTGTGGCAGCTGGCGCCGACCCTCCACACGTACCACTGGCGGCGCGGCCTGCTTCCCGATCAAGTGGCCGTCGCGCAGGCGGGGCTGACCGCTGCCCTGAGCCTGGGTGATCCGGCCGCCCAGGCGCCGGCGCACCGCCTCCTCGCCGAGTCCTGCGCGCTGGTGGGCCGGCACACCGAGGCGCTCGAACATCTCCAGGAGTCCCTGGCCTTGGCCGAGAGCGCCCACGACCTGCCGAGCCAGGCCCATACGCACCGCGTGCTCGGCTGGTCCTGGGGGCAGCAGGGCCGCATCGGGCCCGCGCTGGACCACGCGACCCGGTCCCTGGCCCTGTTCCAGACGATCGGCGACGACGAGTGGGAGGCCCGCGGGCTCAACCAGTCCGCCTGGTATTCAGCCCAGTTGGGCCACTACGAGCAGGCGGCGGCCTACGGCGACAAGGCGCTGCTGCTGCACCGCCGTCACGAAAACGGCAACGGCGAGGCGCTGTCGCTGAGCGTCCACGCCTACCTGGGCCTGTGCACGGGCCGGTACACCGACGTACTGGAGAACGGCCGGCGCGCCCTGACGCTCTTCCGCGAGATCGGCAACACCTTCCACGAAGCCGTGCTCCTCGAAGGCATCGGCCAGGCGCACGCCGCCCTGGGCCAGCCGGTGAAGGCCGCCGAAGCCTGGCGGCAGGCGTTAGAGCTGTACCGGACCCAGCGCCGTTCGGACGAGGCCGAGCATCTGCAACGCCGGCTCGCCGAGCTCGCCGAGCGGGAGTCCGGGGGCGGAAACGGGAGCGCTCCCGCAGACGACCGCCCGCCCCGGAGCACGTAAATCCGCCCCCAAAGCGTCAACAATGAGCAAAAATCCGGGCGGGGGCGGAGGGCGCCCCACCGGACCCACGCAACGCCCTGCCCCGCCGGGGACGATGACGGCGCAACCCCGCTCCTTCCTGGGCCGTACGCCTCCTTCCGCCGGGCACACCGCCAGGAAGCGGAGACTCCCCTCCCCGGCTGAACGTCCGGTTCCGCCACCGGAATTCACGGGAGTTGACTTTTCAAACACCGCAATCGCTGGAAAAGATCTTGTCTCAACAGGTATCTTTCCGGCAAGGCGTCGCCATCGCGGTTCTACGGGGGACAACGGGGCGGCCTACGGGGGAACGGAACGGGGGAACTTCCAACTCTTCTGCATGCCTTGATCACCACGTGTGACCACGACTCCGCATGCGTTTTCACCGGACGAATCCGGCAGCTGCGCATGCCCGCATTCCAGCATCTTGGATTCCAGTGATAGCAGAAGAAGTGTACGACCTGATCCTGGATGATCTCTTCATCCGGGCCGACGAACTGGTACCAGGAAGCTCGGTCTTCCTGAAAATCGAGGGCCTCAATCCGGCCGGCTCGGTGAAACTCAAGACGGCCGTGGCGCTCGTTGCCGAGGCAGAGAACACCGGCCGTCCCTTTCCCGCCACCCGGCTCATCGAGTCCACCTCCGGAAATCTCGGGGTGGCGCTCGCCATGGTGTGCGCGGCGAAAGGGTACGCCCTGACGTGCGTGACCGATCCCAACGCCAACGTCCAGTCCGTGCGCCTCATGGAGGCACTCGGCGCCGAGGTCGTGGTGATCGACGTACGCGACGGCAACGGCGGCTATCTGCAGTCCCGCATCAACTACATCCGCGAGCGCCTGCGCCGGGAACGGAACACGTACTGGCTGAACCAGTACGCCAATCCCGCCGGACCGCGCGCCCACCGGGAGCGGACCGGGCGCGCGCTCGTCGAGGCGCTCGGCCCGGTCGACTATGCCTTCATCGGCGCCGGGACGACCGGCACGCTCATGGGCTGCGCCGCGTACCTGCGCGAACACAGCCCGGCGACCCGCGTCATCGCGGTCGACTCCCTGGGGTCGGTCACCTTCGGCGGCCCCGCGGCACGGCGGCACATTCCGGGGCTGGGCACCAGCCGCCGCCCGGAGATCCTCGACGAGAAACACGTGGACGACGTGGTCCTCGTTCCCGAGGACGAGGCCGTGGAGATGTGCCGTCGCTTCGCCGGGGAGCGGGGGCTGCTGCTCGGCGGCTCGACCGGCACGGTACTGGCCGCGGTACGCAAAGCGGCCCCGGACATTCCGGCGGGCAGCGTCGTCGCGGCGCTCTCCCCGGACTTCGGGGAACGGTATCTCGAAACCCTCTACGACGACGCATGGGTGGCCGAACGCTGGCCGCATCTACTCGACCCGGAAACGGAAATGGACCAGGCGCGCGCCTGAGAACAGGACATTCGGCATGTTCACCTTCGACGTGGTGCCGGGCGACTCCGTACTGAAGATCCTGCGCGACCGGCGCGGCGAGGTCCTGGACCTCGTCGCCCGGACCTATCGCAGTCACGAGGCCGGTGCGACGGTCAACCCGGACAGTTATTTCCTGCGGTTCCCCGAGAAGCCGGACTCGCGCATCATCGCGCTGCCCGCCTTCCTGGGTGCGGACGTCCAGCTGGCCGGCATCAAATGGATATCCAGCTTTCCGCGCAACACCGAGAACGGGGTGCCCCGCGCCTCGGCCGTGCTCATCCTGAACGACTACGAGACGGGCTATCCGATCGCGGTCCTGGAGGCCGCGAACATCAGCGCCGCCAGGACAGCGGCCTCGGCCGCCGTGGCGGCGACGGCCCTGCGTCCGGACGGCTACGAGGGCAGCCGTATCGGCGTCGTCGGCGGCGGCGTCATCGCCCGCAACATCTGCGACTACCTGCACGCCGCCGGCTGCGCTCCGGACGCCTACGTGGTCCACGACCTGCACGAACCGTCCGCCCAGGCGCTCGCCGGGCACATCGGCGACACCCAGGGGCGCCCCGCGTCCGTCACCGGTGACCTGGAGACGGCGCTGGACGCGGAGACCGTGGTCTTCGCGACGACCGCGCTGGAACCGTACGTCCACCGGCAGTTCGAGGCCGGGCAGCTGGTGCTGAACATCTCGCTGCGCGACCTGGCCCCGGACGTGATCCTGGGCGCACAGAACGTCCTCGACGACGTCGAGCACTGCATGAAGGCCAATACATCGCCCCACCTGGCCGAACAGCTCACCGGCAACCGCGACTTCGTGGCCGGGACGCTGGCCGGGGTGCTCGACCAGCAGGTGAAGCTCGCCGCGGACCGGCCCGTGATCTTCTCGCCGTTCGGGCTCGGCGTCCTCGACCTGGCCGTGGGCGCCTTCGCCCTCCAGCAGGCACGCGCCGACGGTACGGCCGTCAGCGTGCCCAACTTCTTCGGGGAGACGCGCCGGTGGTGACTTCCGCACCCACGCAACGCCCGCCCGTCCTCGCCGTCGTCGGCGTGGGCCCGCGCGGCCTGGGCGTCCTGGAACGCCTCGTCAGCCACTGTACGGAACGGCCTTTCCCGGTCACCGTCCACCTCATCGACCCACAGCCGCCGGGCCCGGGGTTCCACCTCGCCGACCAGCCCGACCACCTGCTGCTGAACACGGTGTGCTCGCAGGTCACCGCGTTCGCCGATCCGCGCATGGTGGACGGCCCGACCGCGACGACCGGCCCTGGCCTGTACGAGTGGTGCCGGTCGCGCGACCTGCGCCTGGCGGCCGACGGCTACACCGTACGGGAAGGCCGGGGCCGGGAGATCGAGCCCAACGACTACCTGCCCCGACGGCTGCTGCACACCTACTTGACCTGGGCCACCGACCGGATCAGGGCCGCGGCGCCCGCGTGCATGCGGCTGGTGTGGCACCGGTCCACCGCGCTCGACATCCGGCCGGGCGCGGCTCAGCGAGAGAGCGTCCTGCTCGCGGACGGCACGGCCATCGACGCCGACGCGGTCTTCGTCACCGTGGGACACCATTCCCTGTACCACCCGGAGCGGACCATGGCGGAACCGCGCCTGGTGTCCCGGCCCTATCCGCTGCCCGAGGTGCTCGACGGCATCGCTCCAGGTGAGCGGGTGGCCGTCCTCGGCATGGGGCTGACCGCGATGGACGTCATCGCGTCGCTGACGCTGGGACGCGGCGGGCGGCACGAGCGGATATCCACTGCAAGCGCCGGTCTCCGGTACATCCCCGGCGGCCGGGAACCGCTGATCGTCCTGACGAACCGTACGGGCCTGCCGTCCCGCAGCCGCCCGCACCTCAACCCCGGCCGGCTGCGCTTCGTGCCGCTCGCACTGACCGAGGCGGAACTCGACGCGCGGCGCGCGGCCCGGCCCGGCGGCCGGCTGGACTTCGCCGAGGACGTACTGCCGCTGGTCGAGGCCGAGATGGAGCTCGCCTACTACCGCACGGTGGCCGGCGGGCAGCTGGACGACTTCGCCGCGGCGGGCGCCGAGTTCGCGCGCCGCGCCGAGCGCTCCGGCTGGCGGGCGCTGCTGGCGGAGTGCTCCGAGCGGTACGGGCCGTACCCGTTGCGGGGCGTGCTCGGTGTGCGGGCGGCGGAGGGCCCGTGGGCCGACGCACGGGAGTACGCGCGGTGGTTCGCCGGCCAGGTGGCGGACGATCTCGGCGAAGCCCGTACGGGTCTGGGCCGCAGCCCGCTCAAGGAATCCCTGGAGGTGCTGCGCGACCACCGCGACGTGCTGCGCGCCGTCGTCGACCCGCCGGGGCTGGACGACGCCTCGCTGGACCTGTTCTTCGGCACGTTCACCGCCACCGTCAACCGGCTGGTGATCGGCCCCCAGCTGGACCGCTCCGCCGAGCTGCTCTCGCTGCTCGACGCGGGGGTCCTGCGGCTGGGCCCCGGGCCGCGCCCCAAGGTCCTCGCGCCGTCCGGCAACGCCGCGTCCTGGCGGCTGGAGTCCACCTGCCTGGAGCGGCCCGAGACCGTCGAAGTCGATCACGTCGTGGCGGCGCATGTCGCCGAACCGCCCGCCGACCAGCTGCCCGGCTCGCTGCTCGGCACGCTCGTCGCGGCCGGCCGGGTCGCCACCCTCGCCCGGCGCGGGGGCAGCGCCACCGGCCTCCAGGTCACCCGGGACGGCCGCGGCATCGACCCTGCCGGAGGCGTGCAGCCCCGGCTGTACTTCCTCGGCCCGCACACCGAGGGCTCCAGCTACTACAACCACTACGTTCCGTCCCCCGGCGCCCCTTCGCGCGCGCTGCGGGACGCCGAACTCGCCCTGCGTACCGCACTCGACCAGCTGACTGCGAGGCCCTGATGAACGTCCGTGACACCTTCACCCCCTGGCGGCAGGACTACCGCCCGGCGACCCGCGCCGCCCAGGGCGACGGCTGGCGCTCGCCGGCCACCGGGTCCATTCCCCCGCCCATCGAGCTGGGCGCGACGTTCGCGCGCGACGAGCAGTACCGCTCGCCCGCCGGGCTGGCGTACCTCCGCGACCAGGGGACACCCGGCTACGAGCAGGTCGAACAGGTCGTGGCGGGCCTCGAAGGCGGCCGGGACGCGCTGGTCTTCTCCTCCGGCATGGCCGCCGCGACCTCGGTGTTCCAGGTGCTGCCCGCCGGTGCGCGGGTCGTGGTGCCGCGGACCATGTACTTCGGACTGACCAAGTGGCTCGCCGAGTTCGGCGGCCCGCGCGGGCTCGATGTCGTGTCCGTGCCGATGGACGATCTGGACGCGGTGGCCGCCGCGGTGGCGGCGGCGCCGACCGCGCTGCTGTGGGCGGAATCCCCGGCGAACCCGACGTGGCTGGTCACCGACCTCGCGGCGTGCGCCGACATCGCGCACCGCGCCGGGGCGCTGTTTGCCGTCGACAACACCGTGCCGACGCCGGTGCACACCCGGCCCTTCGAGCTGGGCGCCGACCTGATCATGCACTCGGGCACCAAGTACCTCAACGGCCACACAGACGTGGTGGCCGGTTTCCTCGTCGCCGCGCCCCGCCCCGACGGTGCGGCCGACGAGGCCCGGGAGGCGCTGTGGGAGCGGCTGCGCCTGCACCGCCGGCTCACCGGCCCGATCCTCGGCCCGCTGGAGACGTATCTGCTGATGCGCGGCATCCGTACGCTCTTCCCGCGCATGCGGCAGATATCGGCCACCGCGCAGGCGCTGGCCGAGCACTTCGCCGAACATCCGCACGTCAGCCGGGTCGCGTACCCGGGGCTGCCCACCGATCCCGGCCACGTGATCGCTTCCCGGCAGATGCGCGGCGGCTTCAGTGGCATGCTGTCCCTGCACGTCAACGGCGACTGGCAGCGTTCTCTGCGTACGGCGGAGAACTGCGAACTCTTCATCCGGGCCACGTCCTTGGGCGGGGTGGAGAGCCTGGTGGAACACCGTTACACCTTCGAGGGGCCGGGCAGCACCTCCCCGAAGGACATGATCCGCCTGTCCATCGGCCTCGAAGACGCGGCCGACCTCGTGGCCGACCTGGAACAGGCACTGGAACGCGCCGCAAAGGAAGAGCGTTGAGTTCGGACACCACAAGCCCGGGCACCACAGGCTCGGGCACCGCTGGTTCGGGCACCACCCCCCACGTCCAGCCGACCGGCGACGGGACCGCCACCACCGGTGGCCCGCCGCCGGACGGCGCACCACCGGCACGGCCGAAACTGTTCCGCGACGCCTCGCTGTCGGCGGTGCTCGCCGGATTCGTGGCCGTGGTGGTGTCCTACTCGGGGCCGCTGGTCATCGTGCTGGCGGCCGCCAACGCGAGCCACCTGGACCGCGCCCAGACCAGTTCCTGGGTGTGGGCCATCTCCATCGGCAGCGGCATCACCTGCATCGCGCTCAGCCTGCGCACCCGTATGCCGGTCATCACCGCCTTCTCGACCCCCGGCGCGGCGCTCCTGGTCACCAGCCTGGGCGCGTACTCCTACGCGGAGGCCATCGGCGCCTTCCTCGTCACCGGGGCCGTCATCACGCTCGTCGGGCTGACGGGCGTGTTCGGGCGGCTGATGCGGCAGGTGCCGACGGCGGTGGTGTCGGCGATGCTCGCGGGCATCCTGTTCTCGTTCGGCACCGGGGTGTTCACATCACTGAAGACCGCGCCGTGGATCGCCGGCGCGGTGCTGGTGGTCTACCTGCTGGCCAAGCGCTGGATCGCGCGGTACGCGGTGCTGCTCGCGCTGGCCGCCGGGGTGGTGTGCAGCGCGGTCACCTCGCGGCTGGACATCCATGTGGATCACATCGAGCTGGCCAAGCCGGTGTTCACCACCCCGGCATTCTCGGCCGGCTCGCTCATCGGCATCGCCGTACCGATGATCCTCGCCACCCTGGCGTCGCAGAACGCCCCCGGCATGGCGGTGCTCAGCGCGTCCGGCTACGAGCCCAAGGACCGGCTGCTGATCGGCTCGACGGGCCTGGCGTCCACGGCGCTGGCGCCCTTCGGCTCGCACGCGATCAACCTGGCCGCGATCACCGCGGCGATCTGCACCGGCCCCGAAGCACACCGCGACCCGCGCCGCCGGTACGTGGCCGGTGTCTCCTGCGGCTTCTTCTACCTCCTGATCGGCGCGTTCGGCTCGACGCTCGTGGTGCTGTTCGCGGGCCTGCCCAAGGAACTGGTCGCCGCCGTGGCCGGTGTCGCGCTCTTCGGCGCGCTGGCCGGGGGCCTGACCGGCGCGGTCAAGGAGGAGAAGGACCGCGAGGCCGCACTGATCACGTTCCTCGCCACCGCTTCCGGCGTCACGATCGCGGGGATCGGGTCGGCGTTCTGGGGGCTGGTCTTCGGCGTCGTGGCGCACTTGGTGCTGACGCGGGTGCGTACGGGGCGGAAGGCGGCGGCTTAGCCTACGGGGGTGCGTGGGGCATACGGGTGCGTACGGGGCGTGCGTACGGCCCGCGCACCACCGCCGTGCATCCGCGCACCCGGCCGCCGCCCTGGCCCGCGTGGCCCTCTGGCCGTATAGGCGGCGCGATCTCATCATGGGTCCCATGGGAGACGACCCCGACAGCACGCTCCTCGAAGACGCCCGGCGGCTCCTGCCGCGGATCACCGCCGTACGCCGCGAGATCCACCGGGCGCCGGAACTGGGCACCACCCTGCCCCGCACCCAGCAGACCGTTCTGCGCGAACTGTCCGGCCTGCCGCTGTCCGTCGTCCCGGGCGACCGGCTCACCTCCGTCACCGCCACGCTGACCGGCGCGCGGCCCGGCCGGACGATCCTGCTGCGCGCCGACATGGACGCCCTGCCGCAGACCGAGGAGACCGGGCTCGACTTCGCCTCCGCCACACCGGGCGTCATGCACGCCTGCGGGCACGACACCCACACCGCCATGCTGCTCGGCGCGGCCCGGCTGCTCGCCGCGCGCCGGGAGCGGCTGGCGGGCCGGGTGGTGTTCATGTTCCAGCCCGCCGAGGAGATCTGCGAGGGCGCGCTGCCCATGATCGAGGACGGGGTGCTGGAGACGCCGGAGGGCCGTCCGGTGGACGCGGCGTTCGCCCTGCACATCACCACCCGGCACCCGTCGGGCACCGTCCACCTGCGGCCCGGCCCGCAATCGGCCGCCGCCGACATGTTGCGGATCACCGTACGCGGCCGGGGCGCGCACGCCGCCGCGCCCTACCGGGGCCTCGATCCGGTGCCGGTGGCCTGCGAGATCGTCCAGGCGCTGCAGACGATGGTGACGCGTACGGTCAACGTCTTCGAACCGGCGGTGCTCAGCGTCACCCGCGTCACCGCCGGTACGGCGTCCAACATCATCCCCGACACGGCGGAGATCGCCGGCACCTTCCGCACCCTGTCCGACGCCACCCGCAAGACGGTCCGCGACGGCATCCTGCGGGTGGCCGACGGAGTGGCGGCGGCCCACGGCCTGACCGCCGACGTGGAACTGCCGGACGTCACACCGGTGGTGAGCAACGATCCAGACTTCACCGGCCTGGTCACCCGCGCGGCGACCACCCTGCTCGGCCCGGACCGGGTCCGCACGCTGCCGCACCCGATCATGGGCGCGGAGGACTTCGCCTTCGTACTGCAACGCGTTCCGGGCGCCATGGCGTTCCTCGGCGCCTGCCCACCCGGCCAGACGGCCGGCCAGGTGCCCGACAACCACTCCAGCCGGGTCGTGTACGACGAAGCGGCGCTGGCTGTGGGGGCGGCGGTGCATGCGGCGGTGGCTGTGGAGTGCCTGCGGGGGTAGGCGGTCGTAGGGCTCCCGTCGGCCGTACGGCTGTGATCGGTCGTACGGCTGTGGTCGGTCGTACGGCTCGCGTGCGGCCCGGCGGCCTTTACTCGCTTACTCGCTCAGCACCTTGGCCACGTGTGCCGCCAGGTCCGCCCGCATGCGTTCACCCGTCGCCCCTTCCGTACCGGCCAGGTGCTCGACCAGGTCGGCGCGGGTGGCGGCCAGCAGGGCGTGTGCGGTGAAGCCGCTGTCGGCGTGGCCGGGGAGGCGGTCCAGGGTCTGCCGCAAGATGGTGTGCCACCACCTGTAGTACTCCGTCTGGTACGGGCTGCCGCTGCCGGCCTCCTCCAGCGCCAGGGAGAGATGCCGGTTGGCCAGCTTGAATTCGAGGATGGCGTCGAGCAGGGCCGGAACGCGTTCGCGCGGCGGAGTGTCCGGCCCGAGCGGCGCCGGACCTTCCTCGACGGCCTGGCGCAGCGGCTCGATCCGCGCCTCGACCACCGCCCGGATCAGACCGGTGCGGTCGCCGAAGCGCCGGAAGAGCGTGCCCTTGCCCACCCCGGCCGCCGCCGCCACGTCGTCCATGGACACGCCGCGGGGGCTGTCGCTGCGGGCGAAGAGGTCGTCGGCGGCGGCCAGTACGGCTTCCCGGTTGCGTACGGCGTCCACGCGTTCCTTGCGTGCGCGCACGGCCTCGTTGCTGGTCACTACGTCACCCCTTGATAAGCGGACCGGCAGTCCGTATGTTGTTCCGCAGGTTGAAACGGACCCGCGGTCCACATCGTAAAGGAAGGGGCCATCATGCCCGATTCCACGCCCGTATCCGTATCCGCACCTGCACCTGCACCTGCACCTGCACCTGCACCCGACTTCGTACCCGCACCCGCACCGTCCGTGCGGCGCCCCGCATCTGACCGTCCCTACGGCCCGCTCTCCCCGGCCGACCTGTTCCACCACGCGACGCGCCTGCTGCTGGCCAAGGACATGGACGGCTGGATCGCTCTGTGCGCCGACGATGTGCTGGTCGAGTTCCCGTTCGCGCCGCCCGGTTACCCGACGGAACTGGTGGGCCGGGCGGCGCTGGCCGACTACCTGGGCGACTACACGGAGCACATCGACCTCCGCGACATTCCCCAACTGAAGATCCACCTGACCGACGCCCCGGACACCGTGATCGCCGAGATGCGGGCGACCGGCCGCATCGTGGCCACCGGCGATCCGTACGACCTCTCCTACATCGTCGTCATGACGGCCCAGAACGGCCGCATCACCCACTACCGCGACTACTGGAACCCGCTCGCCGTACCGGCCTCCATGAACGCGGTGAAGTCGTCGCCCACCGAGCCCACCGCACCGTGAGGAACCCTTTCATGATCACACCCCAGGCCGCGACGCACCGCCCCACCGTCCTGGTCATCGGGGCCTCCGGCACCACCGGCAGCCGGGTGGTGGCCCAACTGGCCGCACTGGGCTGCGAGGTCCGGGCCGCGAGCCGCCGGGCGATCCCGCGGGAGGTTGCGCGCCCGGAAACTCCGCAGGGCGGCATCCGGCCGGTCCGCTTCGACTGGTACGACCCGGCCACGTACGCCGAGGCCCTGCGCGGCGCGGATGCCCTCTACCTCGTACCGCCCGTCGGGGACCCGGACCCGGCGGCCGTCATGCTGCCCTTTCTCGACCAGGCCCGCGCGGCCGGGGTGCGGCGCGTGGTGCTGCTCAGCTCCTCGGCCATCCCCCGAGGAGGTCCGGCCATCGGCCGGGTGCACGACGCGCTTCCCGGGCTGTTCGACGAGTGGGCCGTGCTGCGGCCGTCCTGGTTCATGCAGAACTTCACCGGCGAACACCTGCACGCCCGCAGCATCCGTACGGACGGCGTCATCGCCACCGCGACCGGTGACGGCCGCGTCGGATTCGTGGACGCCGACGACATCGCGGCCGTCGCCGCACGCGCCCTGACCGACCGGACCGCACCCAACACCGACCTGGCACTCACCGGCCCGGAGGCCCTGAGCTACGACGCGGTGGCCACCGTCATCACCCAGGTCACCGGCAGACCCGTCACCCACCGGCGGCTCAGCGCCCAGCAGTTGCGCGACCACCTGGCCGCCGACGTGCCCGCGGACTTCGCCGCGCTGCTGGCCGATCTGGACCGCTCCATCGCCGAGGGGGCGGAGGACCGTACCACCGACACGGTCGAGCGCATGACTGGCCGACCGCCCAGGAGCTTTGCCAGGTTTGCCGAGGCGGAATTGGCGGAGGCGGCGGAGCCGAAGTTGCGGTAGGGAGGCAGGGGCGGGCTGGGCTCCGGCTCTACGGCTGGCCACCTACGTGCTTAATTGCATTGCCGTCGGCCGTCCCGGTCGGATAGGAAGCTCGCATGCTACGAGGCAACAAGGTCGGGCTGCGGGCCCGGCACGAGGACGACATACCGGTCCTGCGAACCGAGCTGTACGACGACGTGGTCAACGCCGCGCGGGCCGAGGGCGGGCCATGGCGCCCGATCACGCCCGGCTCGAAGGACCCACGGCTCGTGGTGGACGACAAGGAGCAGGGGCACGTCCCGTTCTCCGTGATCGAGTTGGACGGCGGCACGCTGATCGGCACGGCGACGCTGTGGGACATCGACAACCACAACCGGTCCGCGCACGTCGGGCTGGGACTGCTGCCGGCCTGCCGCGGCAAGGGCTACGGCACGGACGTGGTCGCGGTGCTGTGCCACTACGGCTTCATCGTACGCGGCCTGCAGCGCCTGCAGATCGAGACACTGTCGGACAACACCGCGATGCTGCGCTCCGCCGAACGCAACGGCTTCGTCCGCGAGGGCGTACTGCGCTCCTCGGCCTGGGTGATGGGCGAGTTCATGGACGAGGTGCTGCTGGGGCTCCTCGCCCAGGACTGGAAGCAGGACTGGCACCAGGACTCGAAGGCTTAACCTCTGGCGCGCACCCACGGAATCGGCATTCAGCCCGAGGCGTACGACCCGCAACCCGACGTCGACTTCACCCCGCTGAGTGAGCAGGACCTGATCGCTGCCGGTCTCGGCCAGGCCGCCTGAACCGTGAGGTGAACTAGTTGGTGACGCCCTTCACGGGAGCGGGCCGGTAGACGCCGGCATCCTGCCGCGAGGGTCAGCCTCCAACACCGTAGCTGGGCAGGTGATCCGTCAGCGCTGCCGTGGAAACGGGTTTGTGACGGTTCTTGTCTTGTGAGCCCTCGCCGTATTTCAGAAGGGCACCAGCGCTGTTCTGCCAGCGGCAGAACAGCGGCCGGACCGGGCTAGGCGATCACTACAGTCCAGTCTCATGACGACGATTACGACGCGTACGGTCGAGTACCCGGCCGACGGTTTGACGATGTTCGGACACCTCGCGCTCCCGGCCGGTGACGACCGCCGGCCCGCGGTGCTGCTCGGACCAGAGGGTACGGGGCTCAGCGATGTCGAACGCCGCCGGGCGGATGCTCTCGCCGAGCTGGGATATGTGGCGCTGGCCTTCGACCTTCACGGCGGGCGCTATTTGAGTGACCCCGAGGAGATGCTGGCCCGTTGCATGCCACTGCTCGCCGATCCCGACCGGATGCGGGGCATCGGCCATGCGGCGCTCGACGTGTTGCGCACCGAACCACGGACCGACCCCGACCGGATCGCCGCCATCGGCTACGGCACCGGAGGCGCCATCGGGCTGGAACTCGGGCGCGACGGCGTCGACCTGCGCGCGATCGGGACAGTGAATGCACTGACCACGGGCCGACCGGGCGAAGCGGCACGCATTCGCTGCCCGGTATGGGCCGGGGTCGGGTCGGAAGACCCGATCATGCCGCCCGCGCAACGAGAGGCGTTCACCGCTGAGATGCAGGCCGCGGGCGTCGACTGGCGCCTCACGGTCTACGGCGGCGCCCTTCACGCCTTCCACCACCCATCGGTCGACCACACCGTGCGCCCCGGCGTCGGCTACCACCCGCGCCACGCACAGCGAGCCTGGCGCGATGTCGTCGACCTGCTCGCCGAGTGCCTGCCCGTGACGGAGGAGCCGGAGGCATGACCCAGGTAAGCATGCTGGCGCCGGGCCTGGCCGGCGTCGGGCACTGACAGTCGCCTCCCCGCAAGTCCGCACAGCAGAACCGCATTCGGGCGGTGCTCGATCGCGGAGACGTGTTCGCAACTGCCGCAGTAAATACCGGATTGACTGCGGCAGGGCCTCTACGGTGATCACCGCGACCTGCGGCGGGCCACCCCGGCCTCCGGGGTCAGGTGTACGCGTTTACTGCGGCAGCAACGGAGGGGGACGGACATGACTATCGAACCAGTGACCGAGTCCGGGAATGGGGGCGCGCTTCGGCTGCCGCGCGCCCGGGTGGTGCCGCTTTCCGCCCCACCGTCGTCGTACACCGCGGCTGTCGGGCGGTCCTCACCGGCGCGGGCGTGGCGAAGTCCTCTGCGTGGACCTACACGAAGTCCTCCGCGCGGACCTACCGGATCTCGCTGACGACGGGGGGTGGATGCTCGCCAGCGAATCGGCCCCGACCGGCCCCGCCCGTCGGGGCGCGAAGCCGCCCGTCTTCCCTGTCGCCGCGATCGATGACCCGGAGCTTCCGGAGGTGCTGGCCGAGTTGACGGAGGCGCGGGCGGACGAGATGGACGCCGACACCGCCAACCGGGAACTGTCCATCGCGCACAAGGCGCTCGGCTGATGGCAGCGGCAGGGCTGGAACGTCGGCGATCCGACGATCGGCACCGCCCAGCTCCTGCCCCGCCTCATCGCCCGCCGCACCCGTGGCCCGCTGTTTCTCACCGACCGCAAGGCCCCGGCCGGAACGCCGACGCTTGACGTGTGCCCGGAGACCGGCCGGACCCGGCTCTCCAACCACCGGGCTGAGGAAATCTTCGAGGAGCACACCCGGCTCCTGGCCAACCTGCTCGCCTCACCCAAGGACATCGAGGACCTGGACGGCTTCACACTCCACCACAGCGCCCTCACACACGACGCCGAAGACGACACCTCCATTCCAATGCTGCTGACCCGCTCCCGCCACGCCTCCGTCCGCTCCCTGGAGCGGTACGCCCGCCCCGGTGGCGAAGTGGTCGCCCGGCACGTCTCGGAGCGCGAGCCTGCCGCCCGCCGACGCAGGTGAGTCCGAGCGCATCAGGGCTTCTAGACCATCTCGGTGCCCCTGGCGCGTATCTCGGTCACACCCCTTGAGGACCGGCAGAATCTGGTCCGAGGCGCGCTTACCCGCCATCTGGAACAAGCTGTAGGGCCTGTCCGACGAGTCTGCCGCGCGACCTGTCAGAGCAGGCCTGAAGCTCGGTATCCGGCAGGGACAGGGACGGCGGGGACGGGCAAGGGGATTCATCCACTTGGGGGCATGGATGTGCGGGTGTGCACCTGGTTGCGTGATGCCGCCTGGTACGTCTGTGTGATGAGTCCGGTCGGTGGTGTTCTGGAGGCCGCTCTTCTTCTCGCCTCACAGGTCGATGGGTGAGGCCAGGCGCTATGGAAGGTCTCGGATGAGTCCGTGGAGAGCCTGGAAGAACATCGTCGCCACGGCGGCAGCAGCCTTGACGTTGGTGCTGCCGACCGTCTCGGCCTCAGCAGCTCCCAGCAGTTCAAAGCCGGGCGTCGTCGCCTCGGGGTACCTGAATCTGCATCAGTGCAGCTACGTGCACCCCAGCACCGGTGGGCGCTACACGAACGTCGTGCCCAACACGGCCAACAGCCCCTTCAACACCGGCACCAAGGTCTCCAGCACGGCCGACACCCAACCGGACCGAGCTTACGCAAGCTCGGTCCGGCCGAGGCAGGAGCACCCACCTGGCCCGAGAGTGTCCGGCGAGTCACGGGCGGAGCCAGAGACGCATGGCGGCAACGGTCACCGTGCCATGAAAGACGTACGCTCGCTTGTCAAAGCGCGAGGCGACAGCACGGAAGCCCTTGAGGGCATGGATCGTTCGCTCCACCTCGTTGCTGCGCTTGTACATCGCTGGGTCGAAGCCGGTGGGTCGGCCGCCTGCGCTGCCTCGACGTCGGCGGTTGGCCCGCTGGTCTTTGCGTTCGGGGATGGTGTGCTTGATCTGGCGACGTCGTAGGCAGCGCCGGTTACGGCGGGAGCTGTACGCCTTGTCGCCGCTGACGTGATCGGGTCGAGTCCGCGGGTGGCCGCCGGCAGGGCGGGGAACACGGATGCGTTCGAGCACCGGGATCAGCTGCGGGGCATCACCCCACTGTCCCGGCGTGATGACGATGGCGAGGGGCGTTGGCCTCCCTCGCCGGCCAGATGGATCTTGCAGGTCAGACCGCCTCGGGACCCGCCCAGGGCCTCGTCCTCGCGGTGTTGAGCAGGCCGGCCGTGCCGCCCCGGAACGCGGGGTGGGCGTGCACGGGCGCCGGCGGCGTGCTGGTGGGCTCGGCAGGACGTCGAGTCGACGCCGACCATGGTCCAGTCGATCCGGCCCTCCGCGTCGGCGTCAGCCTGGACGGCTCGCAGGAGCCTGTCCCAGGTGCCGTCCGCTGACCAGCGGCGATGACGGTCGTACACCGTTTTCCACTTCCCGAACCGTGACGGCAGATCCCGCCACGGGATACCGGTCCGCTGGCGGAAGAGAATGCCGTTGATCACTCTGCGGTGACTCTTCCATCGGCCACCCCGCCCAACGTTCCGCGGCAGGTGCGGCTTCAACCGAGCCCACCCTGCGTCAGATAGATCACCCCGTCCCACGAGGGGCGGAACGATACGAACACCGACCGGTCACGCGACCCATCAGACACGACCTAGTCCTGACCACGGGCTACCCGCCGACGGGGCACATGAGGCGGCCGGGAGCGGCTCCCTGCGGCTGCAGCGGGTCGACACGGTCTCGCTTTCTCGCGCCCCGGCCTTCGTCGTAGGCGAGACGCGCTGCACCGACTCCGGCTACGAGTTCACGGCGCTGCCCGAGTGATCGGCGGCCCAGGAGGCGAGGACGCGGAGTGCGTCGTGGCTCGGGCTGCCCGCCTCGGCGGTCCAGATGACGAGTTGCTGGTCGGGGTCGGTGCTTGCGGTGAGGGTGTCCCAGTCGAGGGTGAGGTCGCCGACGACGGGATGACGGAGGGTTTTGGTGCCGACGTTGCGGGTGGCGACGCGGTGCTCGCCCCACCACTGGCGGAATTGCCGGTCCTGGACGGACAGCTCACCGACCAGTTCGGTCAGTCCGGGATCGGTGGGGTATTTCGCCGCTTCCATGCGCAGCTGCGCGACACAGGTACGGGCGACGGTTTCCCAATCCGCGTAGAGTCGCTTCATCGCCGGGTCCGTGAACAGAATCCTGGCGTAGTTGCGCCGCTTCTCGGGAATGGCCGCGAAATCCGTGACGAGGGCGGCGGCCAGCGTGTTCCAGGCAAGGATGTCCACACGGCGGCCCAGGACCATCGCGGGCGTCGAGCCGAGGTCGTCCAGCAGACGCCGCAGCTGCGGCTGGACCCGCTGCCGTGCTCGGCGGCGCGGGCGGGCGTGGTCCTTGCCGGCGAGTTCGTACAGGTAGGCCCGCTGGTCGTCGTCCAGGTGCAGGACACGCGCCAGGACTTCCAGCACCGAGGCCGATGCCTGCATACGGCCCTGTTCGAGGCGCGTGTAGTAGTCGGTGCTGATGGCGGCGAGCTGGGCGACCTCCTCGCGGCGCAGGCCCTTGACCCGTCGCGGGGCGCCGCTGTCGGGCAGGCCCACCGCGCGGGGAGTGAGTTCTCCTCGGCGGGCCTTGAGGAATTCACCCAACTCGTTGCGGTGTGCGCTGCTGGTCATGCACCCAGTGTGGCAGGTGACGCGACCTTGTTGAGGGGGAAGGTTTTATCCCCGGATCATTTTCTCCGGGGATGAAATTCTCCTCTTTGCGGGCCCTTCGGCCGGTGCCAGAGTCGATGACGTGGCCGGCGGCGACCGGCCGCCGAAACCAAGCCGTACTGCTATCCGCACCGCGCGTCAAAGAAAGCGAAGAGGGCATGAAAACGAGCGTCACCTTCCCCAGCAACGGCCTCACTCTCGCCGGGCACCTGTACACCCCGGACACCCCGCCGGAGGGCCCCTCGCCCGCCGTCGTGGTGGGGCACCCGGCCACCGGCGTCAAGGAGCAGACCGCGGCAGTCTACGCCGGGCGTCTCGCGGCGCGGGGCTTCGTCGCCCTGACCTTCGACGCCGCCTACCAGGGTGAGAGCGAGGGCGAGCCGCACGGGCTGGAGAACCCGTTCCAGCGGGCGGACGACTTCCGCAACGCGGTCTCCTACCTGACCACGCGTGACGACGTCGACCCGGAGCGGATCGGGGTGCTCGGTATCTGCTCCTCCGGCGGTTACGCGCCCTTCGCGGCGCAGACCGACCACCGGATGAAGGCGATCGCCACCCTCAGCGCCATGGACCTGGCGGGTTTCTTCAAGAGCGGCGACCCGGCGGGCTTCGCGACGATGGTCGCGGAGGCCGGGCGCCGACGCAGCGAGGAGGCGGCTGGCGAGCCGGCCACCCTGGTCAGCGTGCTGCCGGGGCCGGACCAGATCGACGCGTCGACCCCGGCGCTCGTCCGGGAGTCCGTCGAGTACTACAAGACGCCCCGCGGCATGCATCCGCGTGCGACGAACCTGTGGGTGGCGCGCAGCGCGGACCAGCTCGACCAGTACGATTCCTACGCCCACGTCGACAAGATCGCACCGCGCCCGCTTCTGATGATCGCGGGCACGGAGGCCGCCACCCGTCCGTTCAGCGAGCAGGCGGTCGCCAGGGCCGGCCGGACCGCGGAGCTCTTCGACATCGAGGGCGCCACCCATGTGGACCTGTACGACAAGGACGAGTACGTCACCCGGGCCGTCGCGAAGCTGACCGAGTTCTTCGGCGCGCATCTGACCGCCTGACCCGATCCGCGGTGCGCGCTCGGACCTCGCCCGCCGGGAGCCGAGCGCCCTCGCGGGCGCCGGCAGCGGATCTCAGGTCGACGCCTGGACGATGCGCACGTGTGTGGCGATCCATCGGACAGTCCCTAGCTGCCGGCGTTGGACGCCCCGATCTCGGCGCCCGTCGCCTCCAGAGCCTTGGTCACCGGCTGGAAGAAAGTCTCCCCTCCCTGTGTGCAGTCGCCATTGCCGCCCGAGGTCAGCCCTACGGCAGCGTCCTCGGAGAACATCGCCCCGCCGCTGTCTCCGGGTTCCGCGCACACGTCTGTCTGTATCAGCCCGTTGACGATGTCGCCGTTGCCGTAATTCACCGTGGCGTTCAAGCCGGTGACGGTTCCGTCCGACAACCCGGTCGTGCTGCCGGACCGCTGCACCCGCATCCCCACGGCGGCATCCGCGGCCCGCGATATTCGCTGTGTGCTGCCGTTCTGGAGATCCACCGCGCTCTCCGGCCGGGCGCCCGGATCGTCGTACTTCACCAGGGCGAAGTCGTTCTCGGGGAACTGGGCGTCGGCCACCGTACCCAACCGCTGCGTCCCCGCCTGATCGGCCGACCAGGTCGCGGAACTCTTCCCGCAGTGGCCCGCCGTCAGAAACGCAGGAGCGCCCTGGACGGTGACGTTGAACCCCAGCGAGCACCGAGCATTCCCCCCGAAGATGGCACTGCCCCCTACGGGCAACGCACCGCCCGCACCCCCGCCACCACCCCCCCCACCGTCGCCGCCACTTCCACCGGCCCCACCACCATCGCCCCCTCCAGCCCCACCGTCGCTGCCTCCGATGACCCCACCGCCCTCGCTACTCCCGCCGTCTCCTCCGTCGCCGCTCCCTCCGGCCTCGCCAACTCCCCCCACGCTTCCGCCGCCGTCATAGCGCCGGAACTCCCCCGACGACCGCTTCACACTCGCCACACCACTGCCCAGCTTCTCGACGGCCTTGGTGAGGGTGGCGAGCTTTTCGCCGGTGACCGTGCGGTCGGCGGTCACCGAGACGCGGTTCGTACGTGGGTTGATGGACCACGCGGTGCCGGGTATGGCCGCGCTGTTGCTCAACGTCCGTGTCGCTGCCTGGAGTTCGCTCATGCTGTTCCGTACGACCTTCGCCACCGCCCCTTCCGCCTCGACACGCCTCGCGTCCTCCGCCGACAGGACGTTCATGACGAGTCGCCCCTTCCCGGCGTCCAGGTACCAGCCCGCTGTCCGGTCAGCGCCGAGGTCCGCCTTCAGCGACGACGCGACCCGCGCCGCCGACTCGGAGGAGAAGGTGC
The DNA here is from genome assembly GCF_001279365.1 of Streptomyces sp. NRRL F-5755. Lineage (NCBI taxonomy): Bacteria > Bacillati > Actinomycetota > Actinomycetes > Kitasatosporales > Streptomycetaceae > Streptomyces > Streptomyces sp. NRRL F-5755. Next base: position 23,654 of record NZ_LGCW01000206.1, read on the forward strand.
GCAGTGACCGCGGCTGCTCCGGGCTCGCGTTGGCCTGCGGCAGCACGATCGCCGCCGCCAGGAGGGCGGTCGCCGCGCCGCCGACGAGAACGCCGGTCCGTTTGTTGACGTGCCGATGGCTCTTGCTCACGTATCGGTGGCTCACTTCGCTGACCTCCAGCTGGACCGCAGGGGGAGCGCACAGGAGAGAGCGCGGAGATGGCGCGTGGTGCCGCGGTCGGCTCCCGTGCACGGTGGGCACCCAGTTCTACGGAGGCCGCAGTGGCCCGGCTCAACCCTCCTCGTAACGCGAGGAATTCCGCTCCTCCAGCACACCGCCCCCTTACACTGCCCCGCGCCCCAAGCCCTCCCCCTCGCCAAGCGCCTACCGCTCAGCGGCATCCAGAAGTATTCGCGCCAGCTCGCCCGGCGCGGAGAGCATCGGCCAGTGTCCCGTCTCCAGTTCGACCAGCCGCCGCTTCTCGCTGGTCAGAAGCTTGGCCACGGCCGGGATCGGCTCGGGGCCGTCCAGCACGCACTTGATGTACGTCGCCGGAAGCTCGGCGAGAGAGCCGGCCAGTTCGGCGGGCTCGGTCAAGGTGGCGCCCGGATGCGGCGTCGCCTCATCCACCATGTGCTCGATCTGCTCGTCCGTAAGGCCGTGGCCGGCGTACCCGGCCGCAGCCGGCGGGGCCCAGAATCCTCCGGTCTCGGCTATCGACGCCTCCACCGCGGCCCGGACGTCCGGCCAGCCGGAGACGAACGACTTGCCGTCGACCGGTACGTCGGAGTCGACGAATATGACGCGGCTCAGCCGGTCGCCGATCTGCTCGGCGGCCTGGCCGACCGGAATGCCCGAGTAGCTGTGTCCGACCAGAACGACGTTGTCGAGGCCGAGTCGATCGACCTCACCGACGATGTCCTCAACATGCGTCTGCTGACCGGCCGGTACGCCCTGCTTGTCCGCGAGGCCCGACAGTGTCAGCGGATACGCGCCGTGGCCCGCCGCGCGCAGCAGCGGGACCACCTCGTCCCACACCCACGCTCCGAGCCACGCTCCTGCGACAAGTACGTAATTCACCATGCCCGAACCGTAGCCGAGGGGTCTGACAATCCCCTGTGACCTGAGACCCTTGAACAGCCTGAGCACTCCCCGGCAGGCATGATTACAGGCGTGAAGACGCCAAAAGCTCTCGTCGCCCCACCCGTTCGTACCGGCGCGGAACGGCTGCCCGACGGCAGGTTTCTGGGCTGGGCCGAGTGGGGCCCTGCCGACGGCACGCCCGTCCTGTTCTCCCCCGGCGCGGCCACCAGCCGTCATCTCGGCTTCGGGGCGGAGGCCGTGCACGACCTCGGAGTCCGCTTGATCTCGCTGGACCGGCCCGGGCTGGGCGTCTCCACTCCGGCCCCGGGGCGCACGCTCCAGGATTTCGCCGAAGACACCCGCATACTCATCGAGCGCAAGGGCCTCGACCGGCCGCCCGCCATGGTCGGCAATTCGCAAGGCGCGCCGTTCGCCCTGGCCTGCGCGGCCGCCCGTACGGTCAATGCCCTCGCGCTCGTCTCCGCGGCCGACGAAATCGCCGAGCCGCGCTTCAGCGACGTATTGCCGCGGGACCTCCAGCAGTTGACGGACCTTTGCGTACGAGCACCGGAAGAGGCCGGGGATTCCTTCGCCGGATTCGCCCCGCGGATGATGTGGGACATGGTCATGGGCAACAGTCCCGCCTGCGACCTGGCCGTCTACCAGCGGGAGCCGTTCGCCGGCGCGTACCGGAAGGCGCTGGAAGAGGGCTTCGCCCAGGGGGCGGCCGACGGTTACGCCCGGGACGCCGTCCTGGCGATGGGACGGTGGGGGCTCGACCTCGCCGCGATCGGAATTCCGGTGGATGTGTGGTACGGCGCGGAAGACCGCAGCCACTCGCCCGACCAAGGAGCTGGTTTGGCGACGCAAATCCCCGGATCCGTACGGCACATCGTGCCCGGGATCGGCGGCGCCGCCCTGTGGACGGCAGCCGACCAGATCCTCCGCACTCTCCTGGACCGCTCCGGGAAGCCGACCCGACAGCAGTGACACCCCATGATTCAGAGTGGTCAGGGGCCTCCGGACTTACAAGTTGTCGCCCCATCCACCCTGAATCATGGTCTGGAACGCCCATTTCCCGTTCCGGCGGATCAGGATGTCGGCATACCGCAACTGCGTGGACTGCCCCGCCTGGGTCATGGTCGAGTCCGTGAAGACCACGGCCATCGAGGCCGAGAGGAATACGGGCGTCCGGGTGGACTCGAAGGTGATGTCCTCGTTCCCCTCACCCATCACCTGCGTCATCGTCGCGACGAATTGTTCGCGGTCCCACTGCGCCGAGCGCCCGTTGCCGGCCGCATCGTCGCTCACGAGGTTCAGGGGAAACACCGCCATGTCCGCCATGCGCTCGACATTCCGCTTCGCACTTTGCGCGTCGTACTCCGCGAACCAGTCATCCAGGCTCGTACGGTCCTCATCGGTCGGCACGTACCCGGTGTCAGGCAGAAAGGTCACGCGAACGTCTCCTCAAGTCCTCGGTCGCACACCCATCGGACATGGCTGCGCGAAGAAGAAGGTACGCGCCAAGGCGCCACTAGTCAAGGTTGATTAGTTGGGGCGCCGAGGGCCGGTCCGGCCAGCGTCACACGGCCCTGCCGACGGCAGGAGCCTACGAGAGTCCGGTCACCCGATGACGAACGGCAATTTCGCGGCCAGCTCTCCCAGTTCGGCCTTCTCGGTCTCGGTCGGCGTGCGTCGTCCGGTCCCGATCAGCAGTGCGTCCTTGTCGGAGAACGACGAGGGGAATGCGGCGCCGGCGATCTTTTCCAGCATTTCCCGCGTTCGGGCCAGACCCTCGGTGGGCGGTTCCGCCGCGTTCGGCACGTGCGCGATCAGGTCGAGGTGGTGCAGCGTCCACTCCAGAACGTACGCGGAAAGGTAGTCGCCCGTGGTGAGTACGACGTCGCGGGTACTGACCCTGACCGTGGGGTCCGCGAGTTCGGCGGCGCGGCCGGCGGCGGAACCGAGGTCGTCCAGATGGAACTTGAGCAGCCCCGGGTCCTCGTACGCGGCGGCCAGGCGGACGATCAGCGCGTCGAGCGGGTCGTCACCGGTCGGCGGCGTGTCGGCGACCTCCCAGTACGTCACCGCGTCGCGGGTCGGTTCCGTGTCGGCGGGGGTGACGAGGGTGATCAGGACGTCCTGGGCGTCGATGATCAGGTGACACACCAGGTCCCGTACGAGCCAGCCGGCGCAGCCCGACGGCCGCGCGAAATCCTCGTCCGAAAGCTCGGCGACCGCGGTGCGCAGCGCCGTCCAAGAGCGTGAGAAGAGATCCACGGCCGCAAGCTAGCAGCGCCCGGCGTCGGCCGCGACCGGATTTCGTCCGCCCGGGCCATGCGGGACGGGGCAGTGGTGGCAGGAGTGTGCGTATAGATGCAGTTGAGCTCGGCTCCGTCGGGGCGGAGCCGAGCTCAACAGTGATTCACCGAGCACAACAGCGACTTACTGCGTTCAGGTGCGCTTCTTATTCGTCTTGCGCTCCTTGGCCGCCGCTCGGCGAGCCTCTTCCTGCTCCCACAATGCCTTGAACTCCAGCGTCCGTGCGTCGAGTTCGAGCGGCTCGTCCTCTTCCTTCCACAGCCCCTGATCCTTCAACTGCTGGGTGTGGACCTCCACGGGAGGCTGGGGGTCGAAATCGCTGGGCCGCGGGCCCTCCGGTCCGCTGGGGCCGATCCGGACCAGCCGCTCCACCCGCGTAATACGGAACCGGCGCCCATCGACGCTCAGACCGTTGCTCCGCTTCTCGTCCAGCGCATCGGCCGCTCGCGCATACTCCGCCCGCTTCTCTTCCGACAGCCGCAGATTGAACGGGGCCATCACCCGGAGCCATGCGGCAAGCCCGTCCCTGGCCCCTTGCGGAGTGGAATCCGACGCCCCCGGATTCTGCGCCCTCCACTGCCCGTCCACCCGTTCCGAGGTCATGAACACCGCCGGCAGCAGCACACCGCCCGGGTATTTCTCGGCGGCGCGCAGGGCGTCGATGCGTACCTCCGCGGGCGCATTGGGGGAACCGCCGACGAAGTGGACGAGATCGAGTTTCAGAAGGCCGTCGGACAGGCCGGTACTGACGTAAGGATCAACAACGAATCCCTTGGTCCGGGACGGCACGCGAAGCGCTTCGCCGACCTCCGCCGGATCGGGGTCGGAGGGGCGGGGCGGTTCGGGACCGCTGCGGCCCATGCGGATGAATTTCGACGCCCGTACGATACGGAATCGCTCGCCACGGACGCAGATCTCGTCGACGACCTCCCGGTCCATGCGCAACGCCGCCGCCATCCACACCTTCTGCGCCGCCGCGTCACCGGATTCGTCGGCCCGTTTGGCCCGCAGGCGGAAGTGCGACCCCAGGGAATCCCTGGCGCCCTGCGGTTCGCTGGCGCCGTGCTCGGACAGTTCCCAACCGCCGGCATCGCGCTCCTTCGCGTGGAAGAACTCCGCCAGCCCCACCCCCAGAAGTTCCGGGTAGCGCTCGCGCGCCTGCCACGCCTCCAGGTCCGCCAGGGCGGCAATGGGCCCGTCCTGCGGAGCCACCCGGAAGGTGAGGTAGCCGGGCACCCTGTCCTCGTAACCGTTCATGCACCGAATGTGCCGGAAGCGGTGGCGGCTCCGCCGGAAAACCGGGGAAACAACCCGGTCGCGCATGGTGAGCGTGCAGGTGTGTGATATGGGCACAAAGCAGTTCGGGGCGATGGGCCGCATCGTTCGGCTCGGAGGCCAGATGCCCCAGGGAGACGGGGAGGTCGCGCAGGGGCCGGGGGCCCTCGCCGCGACGGGCTGCGTGGGCACCAGATCAGACAGACGGGCCACAACCCGGCGCCCGCCAATCGGGCAACTCAGGCCGGGCGGCGCCCCTTCGGCGCGCTCGCTCAGGCCCGTACCGTACGGATGGACGCGTCACGCCTCGCACCGCAAGCGACACGCCCCGCCCCTCGAAGCGCAGCCTCTCGAAGCCCCACCCCTCGAAGCGCGACCTCTCGAAGCGCGCCCCCACACCCCTCCCCCACGCCCCTCCCCGGCACCACCCCACCAAGACCACCAAGACCACCAAGAACACCCCCGCAATCCCACCACCCCATTTCCGTTGCCCCCTCAACCATTCAGCAGACCGGACCACCCATCGCGGAATCCCCCGCACCCCCGAGATAGTTCACCGCGAAATCATCATTGGTCCATATCAATGCCCCGGCGTACAGCCCGAATTCGCCCCGGACCACCGGTCATGGCATGATCACCCAGCTCCCTTTCCGCACATCCGCACTTCTTCGCAACCGTCCCATTGTTGTGAGGCGCCGTTGCCGGAGGCGACTTCGTCACGGCGTGCCCCACCCCACATTCTCTAGGGCTCACCTTGCGTACGATCACCAAGCAGGCACTCATACCTGCCCTGACCGTCATCTCCCTGCTGGCTTCCGGCTGTTCGTCGGGCAGTGGCGCCGGCCCCGACGCCGGCACCGGCGGGTCCGGCGAACCCGGCGCCGGGGCGACCGCCGCCCAGGCCGCCGAGGGCCATGACGCCGCCGACGTCACCGCCGGCAAGGGCGGCAGCGGCGGGCAGCGGCTGGCCGTCGGTGCGGCTCCCACGTCGTCCGGCCCCGCCGGTGCGGCGGCCGTGGCCCGCCCGTCCGGCGACGGACGCCCGCAGTACAAGTCCGCGGTACGGGTCGCCTCGTACGACCGCCGCAGCGGCCGCGCGGTCGTCGTCAGCCCGGCGAAGCACCTCCCGAACCCGTCCTCCTCGGCCTCCGCATCCACCGCCCCCTCCCCCACTCCCTCCGCCTCCGCTCCCGCGAAGAACTCGGCCGTGGCCGTCGGCGACGTCATCGCGAGCGCGCCCGCTCCCGGCGCCCCCAGCGGCGTCCTGGCCAAGGTCACCGCCGTACGGGGCACGACGGCGAAGGGCACCGAGGTCAACACCGCGCCGGCCACGCTCGATGCGCTGCTGGGCAAGGGCAAGGCCGATGGGAAGGTGCCCGTCGATCCGGCTGCCGTCTCGGTCGAGCCGCTGGTCAAGGGGGTGAAGGTTTCCTGGGCGAAGAATGGCGAGCGCCGCTTCGGGCCGCACGGTGCCACGCTGCCCCTCGGCAGTCTGCGCCTGGACGTCGGTGCTTCGGTCGCCACCGCGGAGGGCGCCCCGGCGAGTGCCTCCGCCTCGGTTGGCGGCTTCGTGCAGCTGTCGCCCAAGGTGGAGTTCGCTTACGACGGCAGCCGAGCGCACGCCACGCCCTCTCCCGCCTCCGCCAACCACACGGCACCCGGCGGCGCGTTCATCGGGCTGTCCGGTGACTGGTCCTCCCAGTGGCGCTTCAAGGGCCAGGCCGCTGCCTCCACGGGTAAGCCGCTGCGGATGCCGTTCGCCAAGCTCCACGCCGATCCGGTCATCCAGGTCGGCCCGGTGCCGGTCGTCGTCAACCTCGACCTCACGTGCTACCTCGCGGTCGAGGCGGACGGCCGGGTCAGCGTCGACATCAAGCAGGACCTCAAGGGCGACTTCCGGGTCGGCGGCAGCTACTCCTGGGCCGGGGGCTGGAAGCCCGTCAGCGAATCCGGCATGCACTCCACCCCCGTACAGGCCGCTGTGACGGCATCGGGCCAGGCGAAGGCCACGCTCGGTACCGAGGCGAGCGTCGGCCTGTACGGTGCGGTCGGTGTGAGCGCCGATGTCGCTCCGTATCTGCGCGGCGAGGCCAGTGCCGCGGCCATCGGTTCCTCCGACGGGAAGGGTTCCGTCACGGCCGACTGGAAGGCTTTCGGAGGGCTGGATCTGAGCGGCTCGCTCCAGGCCCAGCTGACGATCTTCGGCACTCCGCTCTTCCAGAAGCGCATTCCGCTGGGCACCTTGCACCGCGAATGGAAGCTCGCGTCCGGCCGGTTCTCCTCCGGCACGTCGCAGCCGTCTGCCGGCTGAACCCTCCGTCACGTAGCGCCGAAGCCGTACGGGCCGGTCCCTGCCGGATCCCGTACGGCTTCGACGTCCCCCCATCTCATTTCCCGTCCCGCCATATGAACAGGTCTGTCCGCTCGGGCCCCGCTCGATCTACTGTGTCCGGTGCAGCTGGTTCGCCCTGCCCGCCAGGCAGGCGCGTCGTAAGAGGGAACCCGGTGGGAATCCGGGACTGCCCCGCAGCGGTGAGCGGGAACGACCGCCGTCATACGCACTGGATCCGGGCCGCGGATCCGGGAAGCGACGGCCAGTAGGTGCCCGCCGGGAGAGCCCGGCAGGCGTGCCCGCGAGTCCGAAGACCTGCCCGTTGCCCGCGCGCGTCCATGCGTGCGCGGTCTTCCCGGAGACCTCGAGGGCGGGTTGGGAGCGTTCCGGACTTGGTCCGGAACCGTACATGTCAGGCGGGCAGGAGCGTCGGCGTACGCTTCGCGGCTCGTCCGACGCGTCGTTCCTTCGCGTTCTCGTCCCGTTTCCGGGACGTACTCAAGAACACATCCGCGAAGGAGAGTTCCGTGACAGCGAAGCCCGCAGCCGCGGCAGCACGGGCCACCGTGTACGGCTACCCCCGCCAAGGTCAGCACCGGGAACTGAAGAAGGCCATCGAGGGCTACTGGAAGGGCCGCGTCACCGCGGACGCCCTGGTGGAGACCGCGCGGGGCTTGCGCCGTGCGAACTGGCAGCAGCTCGTGGACGCCGGCGTGCACGAGGTGCCGACCGGTGACTTCTCGTACTACGACCACGTCCTGGACACCAGCGTCATGGTCGGAGCCGTCCCGGACCGGCACCGCGCCGCCGTCGAGGCCGGCGCCCTGGACGGCTACTTCGCGATGGCGCGCGGCACTCAGGACGTGGCGCCGCTGGAGATGACGAAGTGGTTCGACACCAATTATCACTATCTGGTGCCTGAACTGGGGCCCGACACGGTCTTCGCCGCGGACTCCGCCAAGCAGGTCGGCGAGCTGAAAGAAGCGCTCGCCCTCGGGCACACGCCGCGTCCGGTGCTCGTCGGCCCGGTCACCTACCTCCTGCTGGCCAAGCCCGCCCCCGGGGTCGCCGCCGGCTTCGACCCGCTGATCCTGCTCGACCGGCTGCTGCCGGTGTACGCGGAGGTCCTGGGCGATCTGCGCGCGGCCGGGGCCGAGTGGGTGCAGCTGGACGAGCCCGCCCTCGTCCAGGACCGCACCCCGGCCGAGCTGAACGCCGCGGAGCGCGCGTACCGCGACCTCGGAGCCCTCACCGACCGCCCGAAGCTGCTGGTCGCCTCGTACTTCGACCAGCTCGGCGAGGCCCTGCCGGTCCTGGCCAAGGCTCCCGTCGACGGCCTGGCGCTGGACTTCACCGAGGCCGCCGCCGGCAACCTGGACGCGCTCGCCGCCGCGGGCGGCCTGCCCGGCAAGCGCCTGGTCGCCGGTGTCGTCAACGGCCGCAACATCTGGATCAACGACTACGAGAAGTCGCTGGCCACGCTCGGCACCCTGCTGGGGCTGGCCGACCGGGTCGACGTGGCCGCCTCCTGCTCCCTGCTGCACGTGCCGCTCGACGCCGCCGTCGAGCGCGACATCGACCCGCAGATCCTGCGCTGGCTCGCGTTCGCCAAGCAGAAGACGGCCGAGATCGCCACCCTCGCCCGCGGCCTCGCGCAGGGCACCCACACGATCGCCGCCGAACTGGCCGCCAACCGCGCCGACCTGGCGTCCCGCGCCGGTTCCGCGATCACCCACGACCCCGCCGTACGCGCCCGCGCCGCCGCCGTCACCGACGCGGACGGGCGCCGCTCGGCACCGTACGCGAAGCGCGCCGCCGCCCAGCGGGCCCACCTGGGCCTGCCCCTGCTGCCGACCACCACCATCGGCTCCTTCCCGCAGACCGGTGAACTGCGCGCCGCCCGCGCCGATCTGCGGGCCGGGCGCATCGATACCGCCGGCTACGAGGAGCGCATCAGGAACGAGATCCGCGAGGTCCTCGCCTTCCAGGAGAAGGCGGGCATCGATGTCCTGGTGCACGGCGAGCCCGAACGCAACGACATGGTGCAGTACTTCGCGGAGCAGCTGACCGGCTACCTCGCCACACAGCACGGCTGGGTCCAGTCGTACGGCACGCGGTATGTGCGTCCGCCGGTCCTGGCCGGTGACATCTCGCGGCCCGAGCCGATGACGGTGCGCTGGACGACGTACGCCCAGTCCTGCACCGACCGGCCCGTCAAGGGCATGCTGACCGGCCCGGTCACCATGCTCGCCTGGTCCTTCGTACGCGACGACCAGCCGCTCGGCGACACCGCGCGCCAAGTGGCCCTGGCCCTGCGCGACGAGGTCGCCGACCTCGAAGCGGCGGGCACCTCGGTCATCCAGGTGGACGAGCCCGCCCTGCGCGAGACGCTGCCGCTGCGCGCCGCCGGTCACGCCGCCTACCTCGCCTGGGCCACCGAGGCGTTCCGCCTCACCACGAGCGGCGTGCGGGACCGGACCCAGATCCACACGCACATGTGCTACGCCGAGTTCGGCGACATCGTCCAGGCCATCGACGATCTCGACGCCGACGTCATCAGCCTGGAGGCGGCCCGCTCCCACATGCAGGTCGCCCGCGAACTGGCCGCACACGGCTACCCGCGCGAGGCCGGCCCCGGGGTGTACGACATCCACTCGCCCCGCGTGCCCAGCGCCGAGGAGGCGGCGAGCCTCCTGCGCAAGGGCCTCGACGCGATCCCGGCCGAGCGCCTGTGGGTCAATCCGGACTGCGGCCTGAAGACGCGCGCCTGGCCCGAGACCCGCGCTTCGCTGGAGAATCTGGTCGCCGCCGCGCGGACCGTTCGGGCGGAGATTCCTTCTGCCTGATGTCGAGGGGCTGTGACAGCCGGTGATTGCTTATGGCGAGAACCGGTGACGGCCGGTGACTGATTGCGGCCGGAACCCGTGACGGCCGGGAGGGCGCACGCCCGAGCGTCCTCCCGGCCGTCCACCACCGCCTTCCGGCGTCACGCCCCACCGGTACCCCCACGAGTGGTTACGGACGCTCCCCCCTGCATCTACACTACGTCCTCCTGCACCTCGTCTGACCTGCGTAAACAGCGTCGTTGAGCCGGTTCCGGAGAGTGAGGAGAGGCCCTGTGTTCTATCAGGTGCTCAAGTACGTGATCCTGGGGCCGTTGCTGCGGCTGATCTTCCGGCCGCGGGTGGAGGGGCTGGAGCATGTGCCCTTGCAGGGCCCGGCGATCATTGCGGGCAACCATCTGTCGTTCTCGGACCACTTCGTGATGCCGGTGATCGTGCCGAGGCGGGTCACGTTTCTGGCGAAGTCCGAATACTTCACGGGACCCGGTCTGCGCGGGCGGCTGACCGCGGCGTTCTTCCGGGGAATCGGACAGATTCCGGTGGACCGCTCCGGCGGCAAGGCGGCCCAGGCCGCGTTGCGGTCCGGGCTGGCGGTGCTGCGCAAGGGGCGGGTGCTGGGGATCTACCCGGAGGGGACGCGGTCGCACGACGGGCGGCTCTACAAGGGCCGTACGGGAGTGGCCGCGATGGCGATCAAGGCCCAGGTGCCGGTGATCCCGTGCGCGATGATCGGTACGTTCGAGGCACAGCCCACCGGCCGCCGCCTGCCGCGAGCCATGCGCATCACCATCCGCTTCGGCAAGCCGCTGGAATTCGAGCGGTTCGCGGGCCTGGACGGCGAACACGCCGCGCTGCGCGCCGTCACCGACGAGATCATGTACGAGATCCTGCAGCTCTCCGGCCAGGAGTACGTGGACGAGTACGCGAACGAGGCGAAGGCGCGGCAGCAGTCGCAGTGGGGGTTGGTGCGGCGGTTCCGGTGAGCGCGGGGGTGGTCGGGACGGAAAGACTGCCGCGCCGATTTCCATCGTGCTCGACGCCGCACAAGGCGCGGGCAGGCACCGGTGCGGAGGCCAGGACCGTCCGGGCCGCGTCGGGCGTCTACGGCTCGTCTCCGGACCGCGCGCTCCGGCGGATTCATGGGCACGCGGATCTACACGTCCGCGTCGCCTACCGGCGCCGGCCTGCCCGCGGGCAGCAGCCTCCGTACGGCGGGTGCCTCCGGGGAGTCCAGCGCCTCGTACGTCTCCAAGGCTTTGTGCCAGCAGACGCGGGCGCGGTCCGCGTGCCCGGTCCGCCGGAGGGCGTGCCCGAGGGCGGTGAGGGCGTTGGCGCGGGCCCATTGGCCACTGGGGCCACACAGGATGGCCAGGGCCTCTTCGGCCCGGCCCGCGGCCTGCGCCGGACGGTCCGCGGCGAGGTGGGCTTCTGCCATCCGCCAGTACGTCATCGCCTCCCACAGGCACTGCCTGCTGTCCTGGTAGAGGGCTACGGCTTGTTCGAGTTGCCGCAGGGCGTCCTCCGGGCGCCCGGCCTGTGTCAGGGCCACGCCGAGTGTGTAGTGGCCGGCGGCCAGCCGCGTCGTCGCGCCGATTGCCTGGTAGAGGGCCAGGCACTGCTCGGCCAGGCCCACCCCTTCGGCGATGCGTCCGGTGTCCTGGTAGAGGAGGGCAAGGTTGGCCAGCGCGCTGGCCACGCTGTTCTGGTTCCCGTAGCCGCGAAACGCGGCAAGAGCCTGCTTCAGGAGAGATTCCGCGTCTTCATGGCGGCCCCGCAGACTCGCGATGATGCCGCTCTCGTTGAGAGCGTTCGAGGAGAGAACGGGGTCCGCGCAGTGGCGCCGGAGCGCCATGGCGGCCTGCGCCTGCCGGTCCGCCTCCGCGAGACGGCCGGCCATGATGTGGAGGTGGATCATGAGCAGGCGCAGCCGCCCTTCGGCATGGGTGTCCTGCGCTTCCAGCGCGGCCGTCAGCAGGTGCTCGATCGTCTGCTCGTACTGCCGGGCGCCCGTGCCCGAATCGGCCAGATCCTTGGTCACCAGCATGAGGTCCGCCGCACGACGCAGCGTGGGCCCGCGGGCCGAGGCGCGGGCGCAGGCCAGCAGGTTGCCGGCCTCCGTGTACAGCCATTCCAGCGCGCGTTCCCGGTCCTCGAAGGCCAGGCCCGGGTACTGGGTGGGCTCAAGATGATCCAGCAGGGGTTCTCCGGGCCGGTTCATCGTGTACACGCGGGCGGCCGTGGCCAGGTAGTGGTCCAGCAACCGCGAGCGCGCCGCCTCGCGCTGCTCCGGGGGATCGTCCCGTTCGGCACGGGCACGGGCGTAGAGGCGCAGGAGGTCGTGGTAGCGGTAGCGGTCCGGCGCGGGGGATTCCAGCAGCGAGGTGTCCACCAGGAACTCCAGCGTCTTTCCGGCCTCTTCGGTGTCCAAGCCGAGTACGGCCGCGGCGGCGCCCAGCGAGATGTCCGGCCCGCACGGCAGGGCCACCAGCCGGAAAGCGCGGGCCTGCCGGGCGGCGAGCTGCCCGTATCCCAGCTCGAAGGTGGCCTCGATGCCGAGGTCGCCGGCCTGGAGTTCGTCCAGCCGATGGTGTTCGTCGGCCAGTTTGCGTACCAGGTCGGCGGCGGTCCAGGCGCGGCGTGCCACCAGGCGGGCGGCGGCGATCCGGATGGCCAGCGGCAGCCGGCCGCACGCCGCCACGACCGCCCGGGCGTCCTCGCCTCCTTCGCCGGTGATGCGGGTGAACAGGGCGAGGGCTTCTTGGGGCCGCATGACGTCCAGGGCCACCGCGTGGGTCCCCGCCGGGTGGGCCAGCCGGTTGCGGCTGGTGACCAGGGCGGCACAGCCGTCCGTGCCCGGCAGCAGAGGACGGACCTGGGCGGCGTCGCGGGCGTTGTCCAGCAAGGCCAGGACGCGGCGGCCGTCGAGTACGGACCGGTAGAGCGCGGAGCGCTCGCTCACCCCCTCGGGGATGGCACAGTCCGATACCCCCAGGGCCCGCAGGAAAGCCCCCAGTACGGACTCCGGGTCGGCCGGGCACGGTCCGCAGCCCCGAAGGTCGACGTACAACTGCCCGTCCGGGAAGAACGGCCGGACCGCGTGCGCGACATGCACCGCCAAGGCGGTCTTTCCGACGCCACCGATCCCCTCGACCGCGCACACGGCCACCCCGCTCCCCCTGCCCGGACCGAGGTACGCGACCAGCTCCTCGACCAGCGCGGCCCGCCCGGTGAAATCCCGGGTGTCCGGGGGAAGCTGAGCCGGCCGGATCCGTGCCGTGCCCCCACCCGCATTGCGCGGGCGTCCCCCTTCGGGAGCGGGCAGGCGGGGATCGGCCCGCGCGATACGCCGATGCAGTTCGGAGAGTCCGGGTGAGGGGGCGACGCCCCGCTCCTGGGCCAGCAGGCGCCGGGTGTCGGCGTAAACGGCCAGCGCCTCGGCCCGCCGGTTGGCACGGTAGAGCGCGAGCATCAGAAGTTCCTGGAGTCGCTCGCGCAGCGGATGCCCGGCTGTCAGCGCCGTCAGCTCCGCCACCACCTCCGCGTGCTGCCCGGCCTCCAAGTCCAGGGCGAGGCGGGTTTCCACCAGACTCAGGCGGTGCTCTTCCAGACGGGCGCGCCAGGCCGCACCGTACGGGCCCGGCACACCCGCCGGCGGCTCACCGGTCCCCAGCTCCATGGCCCGGTCCAGCAGTTCGCGGGCACGGGCCGGGTCGCCTGTACGACGTGCCTGCTCGGCATCGGCCACGAACCGTTCGGCGCGTTCGAGATCGAGCCCGCCCTCGCCGACGCGCAACGCGTAGCCATCGGCCTCGCTCACCAGCATGCCGGCGTCCGGCCCCAAGACCGCGCGCAGCCGGCATACATACGTGTGCAGGACGGCCCTCGCATCCGGCGGCGGATTCTCACCCCACAGGGCGCGGATCAGCTCCGGCGCCGATGCGCCACGGCCGCCCTGGATCAACAGAACGGCGAGCAGCGCCCGCTGCCGCGGCGAACCGGCATCGAGCTGCCGTCCCCCGCGCCAGACCGCGACCCGCCCCAGCACCGTGAACCACAAGTGCCGCTCGTCCCCCGCAGCGTCGGCCATGGACGCCTCACATCCCGCATTCAATGCTTGACTTGCCAGTCTTCCACGCCAGCACCCGAGAAGCCACATAACGGCAGCCGATATGAACAAGATGTGAAGAAGAGGCCGAAGCTCTCCGGCGGACACGCCACTGCCCATAATCGGCGGCGCCCTGGTTACGTGGCTTACACAGCAGCCGCCCGCGTCGCCGACACGCTTCTCGGCGAGCCGGTGGTGCTCTGCACCCAGGCCGCCAACGACCACTCGATGCGCCTTGCGGGGAATCCGGGATTCACCGCGGTGACACGGTACGAAGCGTGGGGCGCCGAACTATGGATGCGCATGCGCCCGCCGACCGAGCCACCCGTGCAGCGCTTTCCTCCGGCCGGAATACCGTGGGCGGCCGCGCGAAACGAGATTCCGTCCGGCCTGCCGGCCGATTCACGAGGCGGCGTAGTCTCCGCACCCCCTCTCCCACCCCAGCATCACGCGAACGAGTGAAGCCTTCCCCAACTCCCCCAGCCAGATCAGCCAGCCCGTAAAAACAGCCCGAGGCACGATCCCACCTGTTGCCATTGAGGCGGGAGAGCATTTCAGCGACTGCCGGTGCTTATCTCCGCCATTAACTCCAACCCCCCGCCGAAATGGAGGCATATAAACCTACCGCCCACCTCCCTCCGACAACCATCCACCAGCCACACATCACCCACATTCAAAGCAAACTTTACTTGACGTTGAACGCCGGGTTACGCATACCCTGAATTCAAGTGATGTGGCGAAGTGTCCACGGGAAACACCCCAGGCAAGGGAAGGCGATGAGCGCTGCCGTGAATGCGATTTTCAGCGAAGGGCGCTGGTCGTCGGTCGACCGGGTGGCCGATGTGCTCAACCCGTACACCGGGGAAACGGTGGGGCACATGGCGCGGGCCGAGGCGGGGCAGGCGGTGGCTGCCGCGCGGGCTGCCGGCAGGTTTCGGTGTGAGGCGTCGGCCCATGAGCGCGGTGCCGTTCTTCTGCGTACCGCGGATGAGATCCAGAATTCTGCCGAGGTTTTCGTCCGGTCGATCGTCGAGGAGACCGGGAATACCCACAAGGACGCGGTGAGCGAGGTGCGGCGCGCGGTCGCGCAACTGCGTTTCGGTGGCGAAGAGGCGAAGCGGCTGACCGGCGAGAGCATCGCGACGGATGTCACGGATTACACGGCCCGCAGACTGGCCGTGACGCTGCCCGAACCGCTCGGGCTGATTTGCGCGATCACTCCGTTCAACCGTCCGCTCAATCAGGTCGTCACCAAAGTGGTGCCCGCCGTGGCGGCAGGCAACAGTGTGATCGTCAAGCCGTCGGAGAAGGCGCCGTTGACCGCCGGGCTGTTCGTCCGGGCGCTGCTGGACAGCGGGCTGCCGCCCGGGATGATCGCGCTGGTCACCGGGGACCCGCTGGAGGTCGGCGAGGCGCTGGTGAGCTGCGAGTACATCGACATGGTGACATTCACGGGCAGCGCCGCGGTCGGGCAGCGGATCGCCCGCCGTATCGGCATGATCCGCAGCGCCTTCGAGTTGGGGGACAGCGGTGCGCTGATCGTGGCCGACGATGCCGATCTGTCCGCGGCGGTCAGCGCCGCCGCTGCGGGTGCGTACGCGACGGCAGGGCAGTCGTGCCGCGGAGTGAAGCGGATTCTGGTGCAGGAACAGGTCGCCGACGAGTTCGCCGACATGCTGGTAGAAGCCACCGAGCGGCTGGTGGTGGGCGATCCGCGCGACCCCGGTACCGACATCGGCACACTGATCGACGAGCCGGCGGCCGTACGGGTGGAGCGGCGGGTGGCGGAGGCGGTGGGCGGCGGTGCGCGGGTGCTGGCCGGGGGGCGGCGCCGTGGGGCGCAGTTCTGGCCGACGGTGCTGGATCACGTCGACCGCGGCGCACCGCTGGTGTGCGAGGAGACCTTCGGACCCTGTGCCCCGCTGGTGCGGGTCAAGGACCTTGCCGACGCGGTCGACTACCTGAACGCCGGCCGGGTCGGCCTGCAGGCCGGGGTGTTCACCCAGCGGATCGACGACGCGATGCGGGCCGCCCGCGAGTTGCAGGTCGGCGCCGTCATCGTCAACGGCGGCCCGCAGTTCGAGTCGCCCAACATCCCCTTCGGCGGGGTCAAGGACAGCGGCCACGGGCGCGAGGGCGTGCGCTACGCCATGCGGGAGATGACCCGCCTCAAGACCCTGGTGCTGTAACCGGCGCCGCCGCATCACCGGAGACATCCGTCTTCGCGCCAACGCTCAGTGAGGTGATGCCGTCATGCCTGTCGTCCTCTATACCGACCCCGCTTGGGTGATCGGCCCCGATGGTGCCGTGGACAGTGATCGCGCCGACGTCGAGCGCGAGGTGTACGGCACGGACATTCAGATGCGGTTCGGTCCGTACCGGGACGGTGCCTTCGATGTCTCCGGCGACGCGTTCCTGGAGGCCCTGCACGGGGCCGACGCGGTCGCCATCTATCGCGCGCAGATCACCCAAGAGGTCGTCGACCTGCTGAAGCCTGACTGCCGGGTCGTCGCCCGCCAGGGCGTCGGTACCGACAATCTCAACGCCGGGCTGCTGGAACGCCACGGCATCCTCGGTTTTAACGTGCCCGACTACTGCGTCGATGAGGTCAGCAGCCACACCGTGGCGATGCTGCTGGCGCTGGAACGCAAGCTGATCGCCCAGGACGGCCTGGTCAGAGCGGGGCGGTGGAGCATCCACGCCGGTGGCGTTCCCCGGCGTACCGGTGACCTCAGTGTCGGCATCGTCGGCTTCGGGCGCATCGGCCGGGCCACCAGCCGTAAACTCCAGCCCCTCTATCAGCGGGTGCTGGCCTACGACCCCTACGTACACGACGATCTGATGCGCGGCTACGGGGTCCAGGGACGGCCCTCGCTGGACGAGCTGTTCTTCGACGCGGACGCCGTCGTGCTGCACGCCCCGTTGGACGACAGCACACGGCACATGATCAACGACGTGTCGCTGCGACCCTTGCGGCACGGCGCCTTGCTGGTCAATACCGCGCGGGGCGGGCTGGTACAGCCCGAAGCGGTGCTGGAGCGCCTGCGGGACGGGCGGCTGGGCGGCTACGGCTCGGACGTGTTCACCCCGGAGAATCCCTGCGACCACCCGGTGAACAAGGAAATCCTCACCCTGCCCCACACCGTGGTCACCGCGCACCGGGCGTTCCTGTCGGACGCCTCGGAGCGCAGCCAGCGGCTGCGGGTCGCCGAGGAGATCCGGCGCGTCCTGCTGACCGGACAGCCGCCGCTGTTCGGCCGCCTGGCCTAGCGGGCGCTGGTGGCGAGAGGAGCATCGTGGCGATCACCGAACTGCCCCACCGGGAAGCGGATGTCCGGCAGCTGCTGGGGGCCGCAGACCACTCCGTGGCTCTTCCCGTGCCCTGCTACGTACCGACGCGAGTGGTCTTCGGCCGCGGCGCCGCCCACACGCTGGATACGGTGATCCGGCACCGGCTGGGAGTACGGGAATTCCACCGGCCCATGGTGCTCACCGGCCGGGAGGCGGCCGTCAAGCCCTGGCTGGCGGCGGTGGTCGCGGCCTGCCGGCGTCTGGGTACGGCGGTGGTGGTGGAGAATCCGCGCGCCAATCCGACGCCGGAGAGCATGCAGCACGTACTCGATATCGCGCGGCAGCACCGGGTCGACGGTGTGGTGGCGATCGGCGGCGGAAGCGTACTGGACACCGGAAAGGCCGTGGCCCTGCTGGCGGGCGGTGAGCGGTCCGTTGCCGAGGCGGTGGACCCGAAATCAGGCCCCGTCGCAGCTCCTCCCGGCGGGCCGCGCGGTACCGGACTGGTCGCCGTACCGACGACGGCGGGCAGCGGTGCGGAGGTCACTCGTACGGCGACCGTGTGGGACGAGCGTGAGCAGCGCAAACGGGCGCTGGACCACGAAGCGCTCTTTCCCGATCTCGCGATCGTCGACCCGCTGCTGACGATGAGCTCGCCGGACAGCGTGTGGCGCAGCTGCGGCCTGGACGCGCTGGCCCAGGCGATGGAGTCCAGTTGGGCGGTCGCCGCCGACGCCGAATCGCTGCGCTTCAGTGTGCCCGCCGTCCGTTTGGCCGCCGAGGGGCTGGAGGCCGTTCTGGTGGATCCCGGCGACGAGGCGGCGCGCACCGTACTGAGCTGCGCGAGCGTCTTCGCCGGACTGGCCATCGCCGGCACCCGGACCACCGTCCCGCACGCCGTCTCGTATCCGATGACCCTGCGCCACGGCATCCCGCACGGCCACGCCTGCGCTCTCACCCTCGGTGCCGTCCTGAGGTTCAACGTCGCCGTCACGGCGCAGGACTGCCGTGATCCCCGGGGCCCGGAGCACGTGACGAGTGTGCTGCGCTCCGTGTGCCACCGGCTCGACGCGCGGGATCCGGCCGAAGCACACCAGCGCCTGGACGTACTCCTGGGACGGCTAGGCCTTCCCACCTTGCGCGGGCTCGACCACATCGACGTACACGCGCTCGCCGACGACGTGGTGACGTACAACCGCTTCGACAACAACCCCCGGCACATGAGCCGTGAACAGCTCACCGCCTTGCTGCACGCGGAGAGCACCCGCTGACCGGGAAACAGCGACCGGTAACAGCAACCAGGACCCAAGACTCAGGAAACAAAAAACAGGACACAGGACCCCGGAGGCCATCGTGCCGAATCCGCCCACCATCGATCCGTACAAACTCATGCACTGGCTCAACGCACGCAAACTCACCCCGGAACATGTGCAGGACCGTACCGGCATCGCGCTCGATCTGCGCCCGGACACCGTGGAAGAGAGCCTGGAACTCTCCGGGGCCGAGATCCGTAAACTTGCCGAGTCTTTGGATGTCCCTGTCGAAGAGCTCGCCGTGGGACGGGCGCGGCAGCCCGCCGCCCTTTTCCAGAGCCGTGCCGACACGGCTGCGACCCGGCGCGCGGTGCAGCGCGACGGCTTTCATTTCTACAACTACTATTCGCTGCCGGCTCCCTCGGGGTACATCGCTCCCGTAATCCTGGACATTCTGTGTCCCGCAGGACGGCTGCCGAAGCTCAACAACGGCCATCTGGAACCGGCCATCACCGTGAACATCGGGCCCGGCGACATTCACGGCCGCTGGGGCGAGGAGATCAACGAGCTGACGTGGGCCGTCCTGAAGGCCAACCGGGACCCCGAACACGCCTGGATCATCGGCGACTCCTACCTCGAACCCTCCTACCGGCCGCACAGCTACTCGCTGGCCGGCCAAGAGCCCGCCCGGATCATCTCCTACACCTGCAAGTCGAACCTGCACGCGCTGCTGTCGCGGGCCAACGAATGGACCGACGCCTCCTACGACCGGTTCGTCGAGGACTGGTCCGCCGACGGGCAGGCCGCCGTGCTCGCCATCGCCCTGCGCCGCCGGGCGCACACCGCCGCCTCGCTGGCCGCCGCCACCGGCGTCCCGAAACGGAAGATCGCGGCCTGCCTGTCCGGTGACGGCGACGCGCTCGGCCTGGCCGACCTGCGGCGCATCGGTCCCGTACTCGGCGTCGACCACCGGCTGCTGCTGCCCGCCGAGCCGGTGCACGACGAGATCGGCAAGACGTGGTGCTCGGTCGAGGACGGTATCGCCTCCATCCGGGAATTCGGCGCCTACCGCGCCGCTTCCATGGCCGGCGCGCCCCAACTGCCCGACATCATGGGGCTCTACCTCTCCGTGGACCGCGCCGACACCCGCGCGCTCGACCTGTTCGACCACGGGGCCGCCCACTATCTCGCGACCCGCGGGGCCCCGACCGCCTGGTGGGCCGACGAGCACGGCACCGTACACGAGCAGCAGCTCGCCCCCGACGACAGCCTGTGGGTCGGACCGTGCGTGCCCCACGGGTTCAGCGGCACCGGCGCGCTGATCAAACTCGGCAACGGGGAGGGCTACGGCTACCTCGAACACCTGGAGCTGACGCAGACCGTCCGGCGGCCGCAGACCCTGCGCCGCGCCCGGCGGGACCGCGCGGACTGGGGTTACGAGCCCACCACGACCACCTGAGACCCCCTGGCACCACAACCACACAGGCGTCCGCAGGCGCTCCGGCCCGTGGGCGACATCGAAAGCAGCATCCAACGGGAGTACCTCGTGCACCACAATCACCACACGCCCACCACCGCCAAGACCACCATGATGCGCGAACTCCTGCGCTCACGGAGCCTCGGCTTCCTGATGGAAGCGCACAACGGCCTGTCCGCACGCATCGTGGAGGACGTCGGGTTCTCGGGGATCTGGGCCTCCGGCTTCTCCATCTCCACCGCGCTCGGCGTACGGGACAGCAACGAGGTCAGCGCGGGCGAAGTGCTCGACACCGTCGCCTACATGGCCGATGCCACCCGCATCCCGATCATGGTCGACGGGGACACCGGGTACGGCAACTTCAACAACGCCCGGCGCTTCGTACGGCAGCTGTGCCGACTGGGCGTAGCGGGGGTCTGCATCGAGGACAAGCTGTTCCCCAAGACCAACTCGTTCATCGGCGACCGCCAGCCCCTGGCGGACACCGACGAGTTCCGCGGGAAGATCGCCGCGTGCAAGGACAGCCAGACCGACGACGATTTCTGTGTCATCGCCCGGGTCGAGGCGCTGGTGTCCGGCTTCTCGCTCGCCGAGGCGCTCGGCCGGGCGGAGGCGTACCGGCAGGCCGGGGCGGACGCCGTCTTCATCCACTCCAAGCGCAAGGACGGCAAGGAGGTACTGGCCTTCGCCAGGGAATGGGGACGCAGGTCCCCACTGGTCATCACGCCCACCACCTACCACCGGTCGGTCGGCGTCGACACCTTCGAGCGGGCCGGCATCTCGACGCTGATCTGGGCGAACCAGAACATGCGCGCCTCGATGCGCGCCATGCGCGAGGTCAGCGAAGAGGTCTTCAGGAAGCAGCGGGTCAGCGACGTGGAGCAGGACCTGGTCCCGGTGCAGGAGGTCTTCGACTTCCTGGACTACGGCGAACTCGACGACGCGTCCCGCCGGTACCTGCCGGCCGACCCTGCCCCGGCCCCCAGGAGGAACGCCTCATGATCCGGGCCGGGCAGTTCCTCGACGCGGCCCGGCGCCGCGGGCTCGACTTCTACACCGGAGTCCCGTGCTCCTTCCTCACCCCGCTGATCAACGGTGCGATCAGCCGCCGCGAGCTGCGCTATCTGGGCGCCACCAGCGAGGGCGAGGCCGTCGGGCTCGCCGCCGGCGCCTGGCTGGCGGGGCGGCAGCCGGTGGTGATGTGCCAGAACTCGGGACTCGGCAACATGGTCAATCCGCTGACCTCCTTGTGTCACCCGTTTCGCATCCCGCTGCTGCTCGTGTGCACGTGGCGCGGCCGGCCCGGCGTCAAGGACGAGCCCCAGCACGAGGTGATGGGCCGCGTCACGCACGACCTGCTGAGCGTGATCGGCATCTCCCACCGTCCCTTTCCCGACCGGACGGAGGAGATCGAAGGCTCGCTGGAGGAAGCCGGGAAGCTCATGGCCACCACCGAGCTGCCCACCGCGCTGATCATGGAGAAGGGAACGGTGGCCGCGGACGGACCACTCGACCAGACCCCGCCCGCACGCCATGGCGACGGGGCCGCACCGGCGGACCACACCCGCGGTGCCCGGCGTCCGACCCGCGCGAGCGTGCTGGAGTCCGTACTCGCCGCCGTTCCGCCCGAGGCGGCGGTCATCGCCGGTACCGGCAAGTGCGGACGCGAACTGTTCACCCTGGCCGACCGCGAACAGCACTTCTACCTGGTCGGCTCCATGGGGTGCGCCGGCGCGCTGGGCCTGGGCGCCGCACTGAACACACCGCGGCCCGTCGTCGTCCTGGACGGCGACGGGGCGGCGCTGATGAAACTCGGCGCCATGGCCACCATCGGCGCCGCCCGACCCGATAACCTCGTCCACGTGGTGATCGACAACGAGGTCCACGACTCCACCGGCGGCCAGGCCACCGTCTCCGCCGGTGTCGGCTTCGCCCGCATCGCCCTCGCCTGCGGCTACCGGCACGCCGCCGTCAGCGACGACCTGCGGGGCTTCGCCGAAGCGTTCTCCCGCGCACTGGCCTCCCCGGGCCCGCACCTGATCCACGCGCGGATCAGCCCGGGCTCCCGCACGGATCTGGGCCGCCCCACCGTCACACCGTACGAGGTCGCCCGGCGCTTCCGGCGCTTCCTCGGCACGGCGGCCTGATGACGGTCAGCGCACTGACCGTGACCCTGGTGCTGACCAGCGGCGTTCTCGCCGGAATCATCAACACCATCGTCGGTTCGGGCACCCTGCTGACCTTCCCCGTGCTGATCGCCTGCGGTCTCCCGCCCGTCCTGGCGAACATGTCGAACACGGTGGGCCTGGTCGCCGGCAACTTCAGCGGAGCCTACGGATACCGCCACGAACTCAAGGGCCAGCGCCACCGGATCACGCTGTTCGGCGCCGTATCGCTCCTGGGGGCCGTCGTCGGTGCGCTGGGACTCGTCGTCCTGCCTGCCGCCGCGTTCAACGCCATCGTCCCGGCCCTGGTGCTGATCGCCAGCCTGATGGTCATGGCTCAGCCTTGGCTCAAGAAGAGACTCGCCCGGTCCGCACGGACGGTGGACCGCGACGGGGGCGAGACCCGTAACGGTGACCGGGGAAAGTGGCGGGCCGTCGCCGCCGAAGGCGGGCCCTTCCTCTGGGCGGGCATCTTCGGCGCGGGCGTGTACGGCGGCTACTTCGGCGCCGCGGCCGGTGTCGTCCTGCTCGCCCTCTTCGGCCTGCTCCTCGACGAGGACATCCAGAGCCTCAACGGCATCAAGAACATCTGCATCGGCGTGATCAACGCCGTCGCCGCCCTCCTGTTCATCCTGATCGCGCCGATCGCCTGGCTGCCGGCCCTGCTCCTGACGGCCGGGTCCCTCCTCGGCGGCCAGATCGGCGCCCGCGTCGCCCGGCGGATGCCGCCCACGGTCCTGCGCGCGTGCGTGGTGGTCATCGGGCTGACCGCCGCCACCGTGCTGATCGTGCGGTACTGGACGTGATGCGACGCATTCGCCGGTGACGATCGGTGCGATGTCCTTCGGCCTGGCCGGCGCTTATCCGGCGGAGCCGGCCGGGCCAGACTGACTGACGTGACCGGCGCCCGACGGAAGGGACCACGTGATGAACGCAGACCTCGCACCGGCTGCCATTCGGGTCCTGGTCTTCGGTGCGGCCCTGCGCACCGACTCCACCAACGCGCGGCTGGCCTCCCTGACGGCGGGCCTGGTCGCCGACGGCGGTGCCGAGGCCGACCTGGCCAGGATGCGCGATTTCGCCATGCCCCTGTACGACGGTGACGTGGAGGACGCCGAAGGGCTGCCCCCGGGGGCCCTGGCCCTGTCCGAGCGGATCAGGCAGTGCCACGCCTTCGTCATCTCCTCCCCCGAATACAACGCGTCGGTCCCGGGACCGCTCAAGAACGCCATCGACTGGGTGTCGCGGGTGCGACCACAGCCGTTCAAGACCAAGCACGCACTGCTGCTGTCGTCCTCGCCGTCGATGATCGGCGGCAACCGTGGCCTGTGGGCGTTACGGGTCCCGCTGGAACATCTGGGGACGCGCGTCTATCCCGACATGTTCAGCCTGCCCCGCGCGCACGAGGGCTTCACCGACGACGGCCGCCTCGCCCACCCCGGGGCCCAGGAACGGCTGGCCGAGACCGTCTCCGGCTTCATGCGCCTGGTCTGCGCCGATGTGCGGTTCGTCTGCCTGCATCGCCGCTGGTACGAGTTTCCCGGCGACCGTACGGATGCGGCGGTGACTCAGCGCGCCGAGGACTGAATTGGGTTAGGGCAGGCCCGTACGGCCGTGAGGTATTGGGTCGCCTCATGGCCGTACGGGATACTGCCGGCCCGCGATTACGTCTTCGGGTTGAGCTTCAGGCCGAAGTGGTTGAAGATGTCCGTCGCCTCGGTCCAGTACATGTAGCTGCCGGCGTTGGTCTGGTACGGGCTTGCCAGTGCCGAGACGATGCCGCGTGCCTGGCGTGCGGAGCCGTTTGACGTGTAGACCATCGAGCCGCTGTCGCCGTGCGCCACGGTCCAGGGATTGCCGGGCAGCCGGGTTCCCTCGACGCCGCGGACCTTCCAGCCGGTGTCCAGGGTGTAGGTGATGTCGTCGTTGACGACCTTGATGCCGCAGACGGTTTCCTGCTTCATGAAGAAGGACGCGGCGCCGTTCTGGCAGACGAAGTCGCCGTTGTGCGAGTAGGCGACGCCGGTGACGGGCTTGTAGCCGGTCGTCTCGCTCACGTCGGCGTTGTTGTCGGTGCCGATGAGCTGTTCGGCGTCCCAGTTCGTCGATACGCCGTTGACCGTGCCGACGTAATTGCCGCGCTGGCCGTTGAGTCCGTCGTAGAACTTGCCGAACGTGGGGGTGGTGCCCGACCCGGTGTATATCTTCAGGCCGTTGGCGAAACAGTGGGCGGCGGTCACCATGACCGGCTTGTTGTCGCTCTTGCGTACGGCCGGGAGCCCGGCCGAGCAGTACTGCGAACCGTCGGTGAGCACATCACCGGCGATGAACGGCGTGCCGTCCTTCCACCTCACGTCGGCCCAGGTCCGGGCGGCGGGGGATATGCGCTGTCCCTGTTTGAAGGCCACCGGGACGTCGGTCGCCGGGGCGAGGCTGCGCGCATGGGGATTCCGTCGCGCGGCGGCCGACGTCTTGGCCGCCACGTCGGGCTTGTCCACCGCTACTTCCAGCGTCGAGGCGTCGGCCGCGACCGCCACCGTGTGGATTTTGTACGGCAGTTCCCCGGCCTTTTCCTGGGCGAGCAGCCGGTCACGGACTTCGTGCATCTCCTGCCGGGTGTGGCCGGCTTTCACGATGGTGATTTTGCCGGTGTCGATCCGGCGGTCCAGGGCCGACGCGGCTTTGATGAACTTCGCGGCCCGGGACAGGTCGGTCAGGTAGACGTGGACGGTTTCCCGGGGAGCGTCGATGCGTACTCCGGCGTAGATGTCCGCCTGACTGCCCGAACCGGCGCGGTCGGCCGCGTCGGCTATCGCGCGCAGGGGCGCGAGCAGTTTCGCCTGCTTTTCCGGGGCCATGGCGGCTATGTGCGCTTCGGTGTAACGCGCGTGCGGTGACGCCGGGGCGGCGTTTGCGGCGGGCGCCATGGTGGCGAACAGCGCGATTCCTGCCGTACCCAGCGTCAAAGCGGTCTTCGTGGGTCTCTTCACTGGCCCCCCAGCTCGATGACGTGACCGACTCACCTCATGCCCCGGCACCGTGCTGCGTCACGGCGGGGACGGAGGTGGTCGCGTGGTGACAGCGGGAGCATATAGCAACAAAAGAACTTACGTTCGAGCATTTCCGGGGGAAAGGGAGACCGGTGGACGGGCGCACCGGGAGGCGACTGTCTTGGCGCACCTCATCTGCACGGGGCGCCTGGTGCGTGCGTCACCGTTGGTTCTGATCAGCGCCGCAGAGGTCTTCGAGCCCGGGAAGAGCGGCCTGGGGGTGCTCGGGCTGTGAGGGAAGCGGGCGGGAGGGCGTGCCGTCAGGAGCGGAAGCCGATGATGCCGAAGCCGGGCCGTGCCTCTGCGTGCCGCATCCAGCCGAGGCACTGCATGACGGCATCCACGACCTCGGGCTCCAGCGGCGGGGCCTGCCCCGATTCATCGACCGCGCGCTTGGTGGTCTCGAACTGCTCCAGCGCCTGGGCTATGTGTTCGGGCGTCCACTCGCCACAGCTTGGGGTGAAGGCGTAGGGCAGTGGAGCGGGCGGGGCGCCGTGGCTGAAGGCTTCCACGGACACGGCGGTGATGCCCAGAGCCTTCAGGCCCTGGTCAACGACCGACAGCCAGTCGCCCTTGTGCGGTGTGAAGCAGTCGTTGGGCAGGAACGCGCCGGTGAGCGAGCACAGCCGCTTGTAGGCGTAGCCGTACTGGAAAGCGTGGTCCCGGTTCTCGCTGAAGGGCCCACCGTGGATGACTGCGCGCAGGGCCTCGTCCGAAGTGGGGGCGCCTTGTTCGATCGCGTGGCTGTGATAGTCGTCGTCGCGCGCCAGATCGTCGCCGAATTCGGCGCGTATCACCTCCAGCAACTGGTTGTCGCCGGATCCGACCAGGGCACGCGTAGCGGTCACGTCGAGCAGGTGGACGCTCAGGGAAGAACTCATGCGACGAACTTAGGGCAGGCCACTGACACAGCCCCGCGCTGACGCCGGTCGGCGAGCGTACGGACCGGCGGCCACACCCCGCTGGCCTGCCGTCGTACGGTGTCCTCGTGGGGAACGTTTTCAGCGGCGGGAAGCAGAGTCTGTACTTGACCAACGGCGGCACCGAAGCGTTCATCGACGTGCTGATGCTGGCGGTGACCGACCTCGCCGACGCCATGTGGGACTTCCGCTTTGCGGCTCTTTTGACGCTCCAGGACCAGCAGGTGATGGGACGAGGGGCTGTCGGGTTCGACCTGCAGGACATCGCATGGGGCGCAACCGCGCGGGAGCGAGCCCGGTCGAAGGGCTTCGTGCTGCGCGCCACGGCCCTCGCGCTGAGCCGTCACCGCTGGAACGAGCTGGGGTACACCCCTTCCTCCGTCCACGGCCATCTGCGCCGGTTCGAGGCCATGGCCGAATCCTTCGCGCCGGTCCACGGCCCCGACCTCGCCGCAGGCTTCCCCGGGCCGGACGAGCGCGCGATCGCCTCATGCTCACGGCACCGGATCCTCAGCGCGCTTCCGCTCTGGGACGGGTGCTTCCTCTGCCACCGGTGAGCATGGCCGACGCCGGCCGCCCTCCTATGTCGGCCGCGCGTATCCAAGGCCCGCCAGTGGTGTTCGCGTCGGCAGCAACGGGTTTCGGGCGTTCGCGCGGCTACGGGCGTTCGCGTTCCATGTCGATCACGTACTTCCCCCGGACGCCGCCGGCTTCGAGCCGCCGGTGGGCCTCCGCGATGCCGGCCATGGGGAATACCGCGTCGATCACCGGTCGGACGCGGCCGGTCTCGGCGAAGCGGGTCAGCTCGGCAATCCGGTCCGGCGAGGGGTTGTTGCTGAAGAGTTTGAACCGCCGGGGTGCGACGGCCGCCCGCAGCCCGGCCCCGAGCACGGAGGTGAGCATGCGCTCCGTGTCGAAGGCGAGGGCCACCATGCGCCCCTGCCGGGCCAGTCGGGCCTGATAGGCGCCCAGGTCGGTGCCCACGAGGTCGACGATGACGTCGAAGCGGCCGAGATCCTCGGGCCGGGTGGCGCGGTAGTCGAGGGCCGCGTCGGCTCCGAGTGCGGTGATCCAGTCGAGGTTGTGGGCCGAGGCCAGGGCGGTGACGTGGGCCCCGAGGGCCTTGCCCAGCTGTACGGTGACACTGCCGACGCCCCCGGTCGCACCGCGGACCAGCAGCCGCTCACCGCTCGCGAGCCGGGCCTTGTCCGTCAGCGCGGTCAGCGCGGTGGTCCCCGAGACGGGAAGAGCCGCGGCTTCGAGGAGGCTCAGGTTCTTCGGTGCGCGGGCCAGCCTCTCCTGGGGGACGCGGACGTAGTCAGCGATGGCGCCGAAGGTGAAGTGGGGCATCAGCCCCCATACCGCGTCTCCGGCTCGCCAGGCGTGGACGCCCGGTCCGGTCGCCGCGACGCGGCCGGTGAAGTCGCCGCCGATGCCGCGGGGAAAACGTGCCCGGTTGATGTGGCGCATCCGTCCCGAACGGAAGGTGATCTCCCCCGCGTCCACGCCGGCGGCGTGGACTGCGACGAGCACGTCTCCCGGGCCCGGCTGCGGGACGGGCACCTCGTGGACGCGTAGCACCTCGGGCGGACCGAAACGGTCGTACTGCACGGCACGCATGTTGTCTCCCGTCGCTCACCAAAAAGCGGAGAAGCCCTCCGCTTGGCTGGGTTACAGTAACCGGAGGCCCACCCCATTTCGCAACCCCCGGAGGTCACCGTGACCGAGTCCGCCCGGCAACGCCCCCTGCGCGTGGACGCCCGGCGCAACTACGCGCGCATCGTCGCCGCGGCGCAGGAGGTGTTCGCCGCGGACGGCGTCGGGGCCTCACTGGAGGAGATCGCCCGCCGGGCCGGGGTGGGATCGGCGACCCTGCACCGGCACTTCCCCTCCCGGCGCTCGCTGCTCGAAGTCGTCTTCCACGACCGCGTCGAGGCGCTGTGCTCCAGAGCCCGGGAACACGCCGCGCGCAGCAGCCCCGGCGACGCGCTCCTCGCCTGGCTCCGCGACCTCAACGCCTACGCCGCGGCCGGCCGCGGACTGGCGGCCTCGCTGCTGCACGACGGCCGGGACACCGACCTCCTGCAAAACAACGAGAGTTGCCGGGCGGCCGTCTCGGCCGCGGCCGGAGAACTCCTGCACCGCGCGCAGCAGGCAGGCACCGTACGCCCCGACGTACGCGCCGAAGACCTCCTCACCCTCGTCAACGCCATCTCCCTCGCCACCGAACACCACGATGACGACGCCCAGGCGAACCGACTGCTCGGCATCGCCATCGACGGCATCCGCCCGCCCCGGTGAAGCACCGCCTTCACGGCTCGGGAACGCCCCGCCTGTTCTCCGAAGCGCCGTGGTTCCGCGCGGCCTCGCGCCCCATCAGCCACGTGGCACGAACTCTCAGTGGTCAACTAAAGCGTTCGGCCACGAATAGCGAGAGACCGGTTGAGAACGCGTGAGGCCGCCGACAACCGATCGGTGACTTCGTGGTTCCGCGCCGTGGAACCACGAGTTCAGCCGGATGACGCGGCCGGGGACCATATGCCCATCCACTGTTCGGCACCCCACGCCTCGTACCGCTGCACCTCGGTGAACCCCAGCTTCGCCGCCAGGCGCATCGAGCGGATGTTGGCGGTCTGGGTGCAGAGCACCACCGGCTCGCCGGGAAGCGCGTCGGCGAACCAGCCGAGCACCGCCGCGCACGCCTCGGCGGCGTACCCGTATCCCCATGCCTGTGGCAGGAGCAGGTAGCCGAGTTCCGCCTCCCCGGCATCCGGACGGACATGGCTCCGGCGCTCCGCGTCGCGCCGGTTGAGCTCGATGGTGCCGATCATCGCGCCGTCGAGCTCGATCACGAAAAGCCCGACGCGGCGTTCGGGTACTTCAGGCAACGTGCGCTCGCACTCATCACGTGGTCGGGGGCGCTCCGTCTTGATCGGGGCAGGAGGCCAGGCGACGTGTGCAAGTTCCGACATGGCGGCAACCTACCGCCCGTCAAGATCGAAGCCGATGACGGGACGGGCGATGCACTTGCTTGCGACCTGAGCCCCGAGCGGGCGGCGGCTCGCCGCGGCGGGGCTGCCGAACAAGCCGGCCAAGCCGTTGCGGGTGTGGCTCAATCCGGGCCACGGGGCGGCGCTGGCCGCGCTTCCCTTCGAGCTGGTCTGGGCGACGACGTGGGAGGAAGAGGCCAACGACTTCGTCGCGCCGGTCCTGGGGCTGCCCGTCCTGCCGTTCATACGGTGGCTCTCGCCACGGCCCGAACCCGAGCCCGGCAGCGGTGTGTTCTGGAAGACGCCGGAGATCGTCGCGTGGGCGAAGGGCCGCGCGTTCGCCTGGGTCGACGACGAGATCACCAACGCGGACCGCGCGTGGGTAGTGGAGCACCACGGCGGTCCCGCCCTCCTGCACCGGGTCGATCCCCGACGCGGTCTGACGGCCGACGATTTCGGCGCACTGGAACGTTGGGCAGCGGCGCTGCCGAGGTAACGAGCGATGCGCCTGAGGCTCGTGGGGCGCCATTGAACAGCGCCGGGCCCCGTAAGCCCGCCCAGCATCAGCTGGTGACGGACTCGCGGGGCCCGGGGTGCCGGTACGTGGCCGAGCCGTAGGACCGGCTGGGCCACGGGACCGGCTAGGCCGTGGCGCGGCTTTCGGTTACGCCTTGCTCGGCTGCGGGGTGGCGTGCGGGGTGCACGTCACGTCCTTGGGGTCGGTCTTGCCGGTGAGGAAGTACGTGTCGACCCGGTTGTTGATGCAGGGGTTGACCAGGCTGGTGACACCGTGCGAGCCGGCGCCCTCCTCGATGATCATGCGCGAGCCCTTGAGGCGCTTGTGCAGCTCGACGGCGCCCTCGAACGGGGTGGCCGCGTCGCGGGTGCTCTGCACGATCAGCACGCTGGGCAGGCCCTTGCCGGTCTTGACGTCGACGGGGGTCAGCTGCTTCTCCGGCCAGGTGGCGCAGGGCAGGTTCATCCAGGCGTTGGCCCAGGTCATGAACGGGGCCTTCTGGTGGACGCGGGTGTTGTCCCGGTCCCACTTGCGCCAGCTGGTGGGCCACTTGGCGTCGTTGCACTCGACGGCCGTGTAGACCGCGTTGCTGTTCTCGGAGGCGATGTTGCCCGCGATGTCGCTCATGTCCGGGCCGGCGCCCTGGATCAGCGGCTTCTCGTCACCCTTCAGGTACGCGCTCCACGCCTGGGCGGTCGGGGCCCACGAGGAGTCGTAGTAGGGCGCCTTCTGGAAGAAGTTGATCAGCTCGGCCGGGCCGACGACGCCACCGATCGGGTTCTTCTTGGCGGTGGCGCGCAGCTGCTCCCACTTCGCCTGGACCTTGGCCTCGGTGTTGCCGATGTGGTAGGCGGCGTCGTTCTTGGCGACCCACTTCTTCCAGTCGCTCCAGCGCGTCTCGAAGGCGACGTCCTGGTCCAGGTTGGCCTGGTACCAGATGCTCTCGCGCGAGGGGTTGACGACGGAGTCGACCAGCATCCGGCGGACGTGGTCCGGGAAGAGCGTCGCGTACACGGCGCCGAGGTAGGTGCCGTAGGAGACGCCGAGGTAGTTGAGCTTCTTGTCGCCGAGGGCGGCGCGGATCACGTCCAGGTCACGGGCCGTGTTCGGCGTCGTCATGTGCTTCAGCAGGGCGCCGCTGCGCTCCTTGCAGCCGAGCGCGTACTCCTTGGCCAGCTTGCGCTGGGCGCGCTTGTCGGCCTCGCTGTCGGGCACCGGGTCGGCCTTGGGCGCCTTGGCGAACTCCTGCGGGTCGGCGCAGGAGATCGGGGCGGAGTGGCCGACGCCGCGCGGGTCGAACCCGACGAAGTCGTACGCCTTGGCCATGTTGGCGTACAGCGGGTTCTTGCCGGTGACGCGGGTCGGGAACTTCATGCCCGAGCCGCCGGGGCCGCCGGGGTTGTAGACGAGGGAGCCCTGTCGCTCCGTCTTGCTGCCGGTGTTGCCGACGCGGTCCACGGCGATCTTGATGGTGGGACCGTTGGGCTTGGCGTAGTCGATCGGGACGGTGACGTAACCGCACTGGATGGGAGCCTTCAGCCCCCAGTCGGCGGGGCAGGTCTGCCAGTCGATGCCCTTCTTGGCCGCGCGGTCGGCGGCGATCTGCACGCCGCGGTCCTCGGCCGACCCGCGGTGGTGCTGCTGGCCCGCGCTGGCGGGTGTGGCGGCGATGGCTCCGGCTATGAGCGTGCCGGTCACCAGGGTGCCGGCAGCGCCGAGCGCTGCTGTTCTTCTCACGTGGGGGTCCCCCTGCATAAAGCGCCGCGCGAGGGCGGCGGTGATCACAGAGCTGCACGGGGGATCCTGTCGTCTGTCACCCCACTCTGAACAGGGCTCACAGCCTTTTCTTTACCAAACCGCAGGATTCGTTCAGCGATCTGCGGTAGC
Organism: Streptomyces sp. NRRL F-5755; assembly: GCF_001279365.1. Classification (NCBI taxonomy): domain Bacteria; kingdom Bacillati; phylum Actinomycetota; class Actinomycetes; order Kitasatosporales; family Streptomycetaceae; genus Streptomyces; species Streptomyces sp. NRRL F-5755. The sequence goes on from NZ_LGCW01000206.1 coordinate 55,144, forward strand.
GGCGGGCGCACCATGGCGTACGACTCGGCTTTTGCCCTGAGGTGCGGCATGACGCACGGATCGCCCGGGTCATGTGTCTTGGTCGGTTGATGTGGGTCGGGAAGGTTGCGCGGCTTGTCCCGGGCCCGCGGTGAGGGGATGAGACGGTGCAGGTCTGGTACGTGTCCTATGGCTCCAACATGCATGCCGCACGGCTGCGGCACTACTTGACGGGCGGGCGTCCGCCGGGCGGCATGCGGACCTGTCCGGGCTGCCGCGATCCCCGGCCGCCGGCCCGCTCGGTGCCGGTCGTCCTGCCGGGCGTCATGTACTTCGCGCTGGAGTCGCTGAACTGGACGGGCGGCGTCGCGTTCTACGACCCGGACGGGCCCGGCGAGGTGTGGGGCCGCGCCCATCTGGTGACGCGTGGCCAGTTCTCCGACATCGCGGCCCAGGAGATGAACCGGGCCCCGGCGGGCGACCTGGACCTGTCCGAGGCGCTGGACCGGGGCCGGGCACAGCTCGGTCCCGGCCGCTACGAGACGCTGGTGCACCCGGGCACCCTGGAGGGGCTGCCGCTGCTCACCTTCACCGCGCCGTGGCACGTGGACGAGGTTGCGCGCACCCAGCCGACCGACGCCTATCTGGCGCACTTGTGGTCGGGGCTGCGGGAGGCGGGCGGGTGGGACGACGAGGAGATCACGGACTATCTGGACCGGTGCCGGACGGGGCTGCCGGTCCACCCCGGTACGGGTCTTCGGCGACGCCGTCTCCGGGGCGCGGCGCCGGGGCCCCGGGCTCTGGAGCCGGACCGCCGGGAGCCGGGCACGGCCCCGCGGAACTCCGCGCAACCCCGGGTTCACGGCCTGTAACACATTCCGCGGCGTACGTCAGCGGTCCTTACGGGTCCCGAACACACCCGGCCATGCGAATCAGACATTCACTCGACGGCCGAAAATATGGTCGCGCGGTGAACGTTTGGTGAGGGCGTAGCAGGTCACCCCACGCGTGGGTGGACCGGAGAGAACGGACGGTTTACGACAAAACTTGCGATCAGCGTCCGGAATGCGGAGCAAGCTGTCCGGAAAGCCTCCGGTCGTTTTGACCCGCCCCCTCTTCATCACCAAATGTCAGCCATGTGACCACCACACGAGCCTCCGGCCGCGGCGCCGGCGACGGGCTCCTCCGCCATCGCGACTTCCGGCTGCTGCTCGCCGGGGCCGCGGCCAGCCAGGCAGGTACCCAGGTAGCCCTGGTCGCCCTGCCCCTGGTGGCCGTCGTCGGGCTGCACGCCTCGGCCTTCGAAGTGGGCCTGCTCACCGCGGCCGAGACCGCCGCGTTCCTGCTCATCGGCCTGCCGGCGGGCGCCTGGGTGGACCGGGTCCGGCGGCTGCCGCTGCTGATCCGTACGGACGTGGTGCGCGCGGTGGCGATGGGCAGCGTGCCGCTCGCGGCGCTGTGCCACGTCCTGACGATGGCGCAGCTGTACGTGGTGGCCTTTGTCACCGGCGTGGCCACCGTGTTCTTCGACGTCGCCCACCAGAGCTACCTGCCGCGGGTACTCCCCGGCCCGCGGCTGGTGGCGGGCAACGGGGCGCTGGAGACGGCGCGTTCGGCCGCGCAGGTGGCCGGGCCCGGGCTCGGCGGGGGCATCGTCCAGCTGCTCGGCCCGCCGGTCGCCGTACTGGCCAACGCGGCCGGATACCTCGCCTCGGCCCTGTTCCTGCGCGGCATCCGCGTCCGGGAACCGGAGCCGGAGGCGGCCGCGGGCGGGTCGCTGGGCGCCCAGGTCAAGGAGGGGCTGGCCTTTGTGCTGCGGCATCCCGTCCTGCGCATGATCGCACTGACGACCGGGGTGGCGAACTTCTTCTCGGCGATGCTCGTCGCCGTACAGACCGTGTTCCTGACGCGGGAGCTGGGGCTGCCGCCCGGCGTGCTCGGCCTGATGCTGTCCGCGTCCGCCGTCGGCGGACTGGCCGGGGCGCTGTGCGCCGGACCGGTGGCACGGCGGCTGGGGCAGGCCCGCATCATCTGGCTCGCTCCCGTGGTCACCGGGCCGTTCGCCCTGCTGTGGCCGCTGTCCGGCCATGGCGCAGCCGCCGGGTGGTTCGCGCTGGGCTCCGGTGCCGTCTTCTTCGGTGCCGTCGTCTACAACGTCGCCCAGGTGAGCTTCCGCCAACTGCTGTGCCCCGACGCCCTGTTGGGCCGGATGAACGCCACGCTGCGGTTCATGGTCTGGGGGACCATGCCGCTCGGCGCGCTGGCCGGCGGCGCCGTCGCGGAGGCGGCCGGTTCGCGGGCCGCCGTGTGGGTGTGCGCGGCCGGGTTCCTGCTCGTACCCGTGCCCCTGCTGCTGTCTCCGCTGCGGAAACTGCGGGACCTCCCTGCCGGGACAGGGCCCGCGGCGGCGGACGGAACGGCCTCCGGACCGGCTCCCGAGGCAGCTGATGCGCCCGGAGCCGCCGTCTGACCCCGGTTGACGAGCCGGAGAGCTGAGCTTCCGCTCGGCCCCGGCCCCGCGAAGAACATCTCCGATCACCGGTGGCGCCTGTGATCGCGGTCCGTGGCGCGCACGCCCCACCATGGCCGCGATCCATGAGCGCGCGCCCGCAGGTGATCCACCGTACGCAGCTCTGCTCGAACGTCTTCATCGGCGGCGCCCCGTCCGCGGCGCCGCAAGGGAGGTCAGCGTGGACCCCAGCACGACCGCCGGCATCCGTACCGGCGCCAGCATCACGGAGCAGTACCTCGCCCGTTACGAGAAGGCCGCCGCCGGTGCGGGCGACCCGGCCGGGCTGCTGCCCGTCACCGGTGCGCAGCGGCGGTTCCTGCTCGCCCGGCGGCTGGCGCCCGGCGGGCGGCCCGACATCGTCCCGCTGTTCTTCGCGTTCCCGCGCGGCACGGTCGACGTGGAGCGGCTGCGTGCCGCCGCCGGTCACCTGGCCGCCGTGCACCCGGCGCTCCGTATGCGGCCCGACGTGCTGCGCGGTGCGCCCGTACAGCGGCTCGGTGCCCCTGCGGCCCAGGTGGAGCGGGTCGTACCGCGCCCCGGCGAGAGCGCGACGGCCGCTCTGCGCCGCACGCTGCTGGAGTGGACCGCCGAGGGCCCGCCCTTCCGGCTGTTCCTGGCCGACGCGCACAGCTCACTCGACTCGCAGGGCGGCGGCGCCCCCCTGTCCAGCGCCGCCGGAGCCGTCGAGATCCTCGCTCTCGCCCTGGACCACGCCGTGTGCGACGAGCAGTCGCTCGGCCGGATCTCCGCGGATCTCGCCGAGGCGTACGAGCGGCGGCTCGGCCCCGACGACGTACCGCCGCACCGCGCCGCCGAGGAGGCGGCCGGCTACCGCGAGGCCGTCCACCTGCAACTGGACGCCGAGAAGCGTGCGTCGCGGCCGGAATCGCTCGCCTACTGGGCGCGGCGGATCGCCCCGGCATCGGCGACGACGGGCGGTGCGCCGGCCCCCGCCACCAGCACCATCATCAGCAGCAAGACGCAACAGCCCCGCCCCACCGGCGCCCTCCAGACGCGCCTGCCCATCCGCGCCGACGACGGGCGGGCCACGGCCTTCCCCGTCCTGCTCGGGGCGTGCGGCAGCGCCGCGCGCGCTCTGGCGGAGGCGGACGCGCCGGGCCGTACGCCCCTGCTCGGCTATCCCTGGGGCGGCCGGCCCGCGGCGGCGCCCGACGTCCTCGGCTGCTTCCTGAACACCGTCGTCCACCCGGTCACCGCCCGCGGCCTCGACGACCTGACCACCACCTGGTGGGACGACCTCGACCACGCCGACACCCCGTTCGACGAGGTGGTCCGCGCGGCCCGGTCGGCCGCCGTGCCCTGGACGGGACGGCTGGACGGCCTGCTGACCTTCGAGGACCTGCACCGCCGGCCGCCGCTGCGGCTGGGCGGCGTCGCGGGCCGGGAGGTCCACATCGACGGGCGGCCGCTCCAGGCTCCGTTCGCGGTCTCCGTCTCGTACGGCACGGATCTGCTCGTACGGATGGCCTGGGACCGGGACGCCGTCCCGGACGGCCGCGCGCACGACGCCTTCGCCCGGATGACCGCCGAGCTGGCCGGGGAACCGGCCGGTCACGCGCCCGTGGGCTGACCCCCACCGCCGTTCCGGTCGCCGGCCCGACCCCGGGCCCGGCACCGGACACCCGTAACACCGCAATGCCCCCGGTTCCCGCGTCCGATCGACAGCGGGCACCGGACCGAGCTCACCCCTCATCCACCACCCGAAGGATGGACCATGTTCGGATTGTCACCGTCACAGGACGTCGTCTGGCTGCACGAGCAGATGCTGCCGGGCAGCCGTGCCTACAACTTCACGGCCTCGATCGACCTCTGGGGCCGGCTCGACGAGGCGGCGCTGCGCCACGCGCTCGGCGCCGCGCTCGACCGGCACGCCGGTCTGCGTCTGGAACTCGTCGAGCAGCCGGGCGAAGTGCCCAAGCAACGGGTGCGCGAACGATGTGCGCCACGCATACGCACGGTGGACCTCTCGCAGGAGTCCGATCCGGAGGCCGCGTTCCAGGACCTGCTGCGGGCCGAGGCCGAGACCCCGCTCGACACCACCGAGGCGCCGCTGCTGCGCTGGTGCCTGGCCCGGCTGGGCGAGGGGCACCACCGCGTCGTGCACGTCGAGCACCACCTGATCCACGACGGGCACTCGTTCGCGATCCTGCTGCGCGACGTGTTCTCCGCTTACCGCGCCCGGGTGCTCGGCGAGCCGCTGGAGCTGTCCCCGGCCCGTTCGTACGAGGAGCACGCGCGGGCCGCGGCGGGCGCGGACCGGGGGGCGAGCCTGGCGCACTGGACGGCGGAGCTGGCCGACGCGGCCTTCGACCTGCCGCTGCCGGGCCTGGCCCGGCCGGGTGCCCGACGGCGGCACGCGGGCGGCCAGTTCCGGCAGGCCATCGGCGCCGATCTGGCCGAGCGGCTGCGGGAGTGCAGCCGTACGCAGGGGCACACGCCGTTCTCCACGCTGCTGAGCCTGTTCGCGGAGTTGCTGCGTCGGCACAGCGGCCGTACCGACATCGTTGTCGGCACCGCGGTGGGCAACCGGCCCAAGGGCTTCGAGGGCACCGTGGGCATGTTCGTCAACACCATCCCGCTGCGCCTGCGGCTGAACCCGGCGGCCGGCGCGGTGGAGGCGGTGGACGAGGTCACCGACACGCTGATCCGGGCGCTGCCGCACCAGGAGGTGCCGGTGCAGGAGCTCACCCGGGCGCTCGGCCGGCACACCACCGGCGCGGACAACCCGCTGTTCAGCGTGATGTTCAGCGCGCACGACGCGGCGCTGCCGGAGATCGAGGTGCCGGGGCTGGAGGTGGCGCTGTACGAGGGGTTCAACACCGGTACCACGCGCTTCGACCTGGACCTGGTGCTGATGCCGGACGACCGCCGCGTGGTCGGTCCGCGGGTGGGCGCCGCCGGGATGACGCTGGTGTGGGACTACGACCGGGACCTGTTCGGCGAGGACGTGGTCCGGCTGCTGGCGGAGCGCTTCCTCGGTGTGCTGCGCGCGTACCTGGAGACGCCCGACGCACCGCTCGCCTCGCTGGGCGCCGCCCGGCAGGAGGCCGGTGACGCGGAGATCGGTGCGGCCCCGCCCACCGACGAGGTGCTCGACCCGGCGGCCCGTCAGGACCCGGCCCGCCCGGCCCTCGTGGGCGGCACGAAGAGCCTTTCCTACGGTCAGCTCGACACCCTCGTGGACGACCTGGCGCGCCGCCTGCGCGCTGCCGGGGTGACGCAGGGCCGCCCCGTCGCCGCCGTGCTCCCGCGCGGCACCGACTCCGTCGTCGCGCTGCTCGCCTGCCTGCGCACCGGCGCCGTCTACTGCCCGCTCTCCCCCAACGACCCGGCCGCGCGCCTGAAGACGCTGCTGGAGCGGCTGGACCCGGCGCTGGTGCTGGCCACCCGCGAGAGCGCGCTGTCCCTCCCGGCCGAGGGCCTGCCGGTGGGGCTGCTGGACGGTCCCGCGTTCCCCGAGGCGGCGCCCGCCGGCCGGCAGACCGGCCCGGACGCCTTCAAGGACGCCGCGTACGTGATCCACACCTCCGGTTCCACCGGCCTGCCCAAGCCGGTCGTGGTCAGCCGCGCGGCGCTGGCGCAGCACGCCCGCGCGACGGCGGAGCGGTACGGCCTGGCGGACGCGGACCGGGTGCTGCTGTTCGCCCAGCCGTCCTTCGACGTGGCGCTGGAGGAGGTGCTGCCGTCGCTGCTGGCCGGTGCCTGCCTGGTGCTGCCGCAGCGCGAGGTGCCCACCCCGGACGAGCTGACCGCGGTGCTGGCGGCCCGGCGCGTCACCGTCGCCAACCTGCCGACCAGCTACTTCCTGGCCGTACGGGCGGAGCTGGGCGAGGCGCTGCGGGACGGCCGGTGGACGCCGCGACTGCTGGTGCTGGGCGGCGAGCGGCTGCCGGTCGGCGCGCTGCGCGAGCTGTTCGACGCGGTGGACGCGGCCGCCGGCGCCCCGTCGGTGACGGTGCTCAACGCGTACGGCGTGACCGAGGCGGCGATCACCAGCACCGTCCACGAGGTGACGCGCGACGACCTGCGGGACGGCGCGGAGGTGCCGCTCGGCACGGAGCTGCCGGGCACCCGGATGCACGTACTCGACGCCGGGCTGCGGCCGCTGCCCGCGGGCGCGGTCGGCGAACTGGCCGTGGCAGGCGCCGGGCTGGCCGACGGCTACCTCGGCAATCCGCAGGTCACCGCCGAGCGTTTCGTGACGCCGGACGCGCTGGGCGGCGAGCGGGTGTACCGCACGGGCGACCTCGGCTACCGCGACCGGGCCGGGCGGCTGTGCTTCCTGGGCCGCCGCGACAACCAGGTCAAGCTGCGCGGCTACCGCATCGAGCTGGAGGAGGTGGAGGCCGCGGCCTCGGCCGAGCTGGGCGGGCGGTCGTGTGCCGTCGTGCTCGACGCCGACGGTCCGGCCGGCCCGCGCCTGCTGGGCTTCCTGGAGTCCCGCGATGGCGACATCCCCGACGACCAGGCGCTGCACCAGGCCCTGTCCCGGCGGCTGCCCACCGCGCTCGTACCGGCGCGCTGGATACGGCTGGACGCCATGCCGGCGCTGCCGGGCGGCAAGCCCGACCGCGGCGCCCTGGCCCGCCGGGTGGCCGAACTGCCCGCCGAGGAGCCCGACGGGCGCGCCGCGTCCGCAGCCGATCCGGTGGACCCGCAGGTGGCGCTGCTCGCCGAGGGCTGGCGCGAGGTGCTGGGCCACGACGACTTCACCCCGGCGTCGCACTTCTTCCAGATCGGCGGGCACTCCCTGATGGCGGCGCAGCTCGCCGCCTGGCTGGAGCCCCGGCTCGGCAGCCGGCCGCCGCTGCGGCTGTTCTTCCAGAACCCGGTGCTGGCCGACCAGGCCCGTGCGCTGGCGGAGGTCGCGGCATGAGCACCCACCCTTCGTCGGTTCTGGAGGCCGACCACCGCGAACTGGTCGACTCCTTCGAGTCGTTCATCCGCAAGGAGCTGGTGCCGCTGGCGGCGGACCTGCCGGAGGACGCCGACCTGCCCCCGGCGGAGCTGCGCGACTATGTACGCCGTCGCTCGGCGGCCCTCGGCTTCTACGCGGGCGACTATCCCGAGGAGCTGGGCGGTTCCGGCATGCCGTTCACGGCCGTGGTGCTGCTGCACCACGCGGCGGGCCGCAGCGGCTGCCCCCTCGCGCCGTACGCCCTCGCCGGTTCGGACGGCCCGAGCCCGCTGCTGCGCCACGGTACCGAGGAGCAGATCGAGCGGTATCTGAAGCCGCTGGTGCGCGGCGAGGCGGTGCGCTGTCTGGCGCTGACCGAGCCGCACGCCGGATCGGACGCGTTCCAGCTGACCACCACCGCCGTGCGGGACACGGCGACCGGTGAGTGGGTCCTCAAGGGCCGCAAGACCTTTGTGAGCAACGCCGACCGGGCGGACTTCACCCTGGTCGTCGCGTCGGCCGAGGGCGAGCCGACCGCCTTCGTGGTGGAGGCGGGCAACCCGGGGCTGCGGATCGGGCAGCGCTACGACGGCATGTCCGGCGAGCCGCTGTACGAACTCCTGCTGGAGGACGCGCGGGTGCCGGACGACGCGGTGATCGGCGGGCCGGACGCCGTCGGTTCGGCGCTCGGCAACGGCATGGACAGCCTGTCCCGGGGGCGGCTGGTGGTGGCCGCGATGTGCGACGGCATCGCCGAGTACGCGCTGAAGCAGGGCATCGCGTACGCCCGTGAGCGGCGGGCCTTCGGTGAGCGGATCGGCGCGTACCAGCATGTGCAGGAGCACCTGGTGACCAGCCGCGCGGAGATCGAGGCCGCCAAGCTGCTGACGCTGGCCTGCGCGCGGCTGGTGGACGGTGGCACGGAGGCGCCGGAGAACGCGGCGCTGGCCAAGCTGACCTCGTCGGAGACGGCGGTGCGGGTGGTGGACCGGGCCCTTCAGGTGCACGGTGCCACGGGCTGGGTGCGCGGGCATCCGCTGGAGTTCCTGTACCGCTATGTCCGGTCGATGACGATCATCGAGGGCACCTCGGAGATCCAGAAGGTGATCGTCGCCCGGTCCATGGGTCTCGGCTGAGCCGGCCGCCCTCCGGGGCCCGGGGCCGCACCGCCGCCCTGGGCCCCGCCCCCTTACGAATGCGTGAACTTGCGAACCGCAGAGGAATCATGAGTACTTCAGCGCACGAACGTCCCGGCAGCAGCCCGCAGGACGCGCGGCCCAGCATCGCGTACGGCACGGCGCCGGATACCGCGGCACAGGGGCCGGACCGCTCGGACATCCTGGCCCGGTACGAGCACTGGGTGCGCAGCACCCCCGAGGCGCCCGCCGTCGAGGACGGCGCACTGTCGTGGAGCTACGCGGAGATCGACGCGCTGGCGAGCGTCGTGGCCGACTCGCTGCGCGGCCGGGTCTCCCCCGGTGACCTGGTCGGCGTCTGCCTGGACCGCTCCGCCGCGCTGGTCGCGGTGGCGGTCGGGCTGGCCCGGCTGGGCGCCGTCTACCTGCCGCTGGGTCCGCGGCCCGGCGAGCGCCGGCTGGCCGCGGTGACCGAACGGCTGGGCGTGCCCTGCCTGGTCGGCGATCCCGCGCTGCTGCCCGCGGCGTACCGTACGGGTGACACGCTCGCCCTGCCGCTGCCCGCCGAGGGCGCCAACGCGGCCGGCAGCGTGGTGGCGGCGTTCCGGGACGCGCCCGCCGACGGCGCCGGACAGGCCGCGCCGCCGGGCACCTTCTACGCCGTCCTGACCTCCGGTTCGACCGGCATGCCCAAGGCCGTCGCGGTGGGCGGCGCGTCGCTCGGCGCGCTGCTGGACTGGTACCAGGCGTACACCGGCGCCGGACCCGAGGACCGGCACAGCCTGCTGATCGGCGTCTCCTTCGACCCGCATGTCAAGGAGCTGTGGGGAGCGCTCACCTCGGGCGGTGCGCTGAGCGTGCCGCCGGAGGAGGTCCGCTGGGACCCGGACGCGCTCACCGGCTGGTGGCAGCGCGCGAAGGTGTCCGTCGCCGTGCTGCCCACACCGCTCGCCGAGGCCGTCCTCGAACGCCCCTGGCCCGAACTCCCCGCACTGCGGCACCTGGTGGTGGGCGGCGACCGGCTGCGCCGCAGGCCCGCGCCACAGGTCACGGCCCGGGTACACAACGCGTACGGGCCCGCCGAGGCCACCGTCGTCACCACGGTGCACCACGTCGAGGCGGACGACTCCGACACCGCTCCCCCGCCGATCGGCACACCCGTCGACGGCGCCGTGGTCTGCGTCACCGACGAGGCCGGCCGCGTGGTCCCGCGCGGCGAGAGCGGTGAGCTGCGCATCGGCGGCGGCGTGCTGTCGCTGGGCTACCTGGACGCCGATCTGACGGCGGCCCGCTTCGTGCCCGCGCCGGACGGGGTGGACGGGACCGAGCGCGTCTACCGCACCGGCGACCGGGTACGGATGCGCGCCGACGGGGTGCTGGACTTCCTCGGGCGGCTGGACGACCAGGTCAAGGTGAGCGGCGTCCGTATCGAACTCGCCGAGGTGGAGGCCGCGTTCGAGCACCACCCGGGCGTACGGCGGGCCGCGGTCGCGGTCCGGTCCGCCGCGGGCGGCGTCAACCAGCTCGTCGCTTTCGTCCTGCCCGTGCCCGGCGAGCCGGTGCCGAGCGCGGACGAGCTGATAGGCGAGGCGCGCGGCTGGCTGCCCGAGCAGGCGGTCCCGGCCGTCGTACGGTTCCTCGACCGCTTCCCGCTGGACGCCAACGGGAAGGTCGACCGGGCCGCCCTTCTGGCGGCCGAGGCGGCGGAGACCGCCGAGGCCCCGGACGGTGCCGCGCCGCGGACGCCCACCGAGGAACTGGTGCTGCGCCTGTGCCGCGACCTGCTCGGCGCTCCGGCGCTCGGCACGGCCGACAACTTCGCGGCGGCGGGCGGCAATTCCCTGTCCACCGCCCGGCTGCTCACCGCCATCGAGGAGCATTGCGGCGTACGTTTGCGGGCGCCCGAGGTGCTGCGGCAGCCCGACCTGCGGGCGCTGGCGGCCCTGGTGGACACCCGGCGCGGCGCCGCCGATCTGGCGGGGGTGTGAGATGACCACCATCGATGCCGGTCTGCCCGGTCTCGTCTCGCACTACGCCCGCACCACCCCCGACGCCCTCGCCGTGACCGATGGCGAGACCACCCTGACGTACGCCGGGCTTGAGGCAGCGGCCCGCGGCTTCGCTCGGGTGCTGCGCGAGCGGGGCGTGCGCCGCGGCGACGCCGTCGGCGTCCTGCTGCCGCACTCCGTGCCCACCGTGGTCACCCAGCTCGCCGTCTGGTGCGCGGGCGGGCACTATGTACCGCTCGACCCCGACTATCCCCCGCCGCGCATCGCCACCATGCTGGAAACGGCCGGTGCGGTCCTGACCGTCGGGAGCAAGGACCTGACGGAGGCGGCGGGCATTCCCGGGGACCGGGCGCTGCTGCCGCCCGCCGGAACGGAGCAGGCCGGGGACGCTGCGCCGTTCGAGGAGTACGACCCGGACGCCGTCGCCTACGTGATGTTCACCTCCGGCTCGACCGGGCAGCCCAAGGGCGTCGCCGTCACCCACCGGGGCATCGCGGGCCTGGCGCACCGGCCCGAGTACGTGACGATCACGCCGCGCGACCGGGTGCTGTTCCACTCCCCCGTCACCTTCGACGCCTCGGCCTTCGAGGTGTGGGGCGCGCTGGCGAACGGCGCGGCGGTGGCGGTCTCCACCGCCGACCGGCTCTCGCCGACCGGCCTGGCGCGGGACACGGAGCGGCTGGGCGCGACCGTCACCGTGCTGACCACCGCGCTCTTCCACCACCTGGCGGCCCGGCGCTCGCCGCTGTTCGGGGTGCTGCGGGGCGTACTGGCGGGCGGTGAGGCGCTGTCCGCGCAGCACGCGCGCTCCGTACTGCGCGCCCACCCCTGGCTGGAGCTGGTCAACGGCTACGGGCCTACCGAGGCGACCACCTTCGCCACCGCGCACCGCGTCACGGACGCCGACTGCGACGGCCCGCCGCCCATCGGACGGCCGATCGCCGGGACGACCGCGTACGTCATGGACGAGCACGGCGAGCCGGTGGCGCCGGGCGTCCGGGGCGAGTTGTGGCTCGGCGGGCCGCGGCTGGCGCTCGGTTACGTCGGGCAGCCGGACCGTACGGCGGAACGCTTCGTCGACCACCCGGTGGCCGGGCGGCTCTACCGCACCGGCGACGTGGTCTCGGCGCGGCCCGACGGCACGCTGGACTACCACGGCCGGACCGACGACCAGATCAAGGTCCGCGGCTTCCGCATCGAGCCGGGCGAGATCGAGCACGCACTGCGCGAGCACGCCGGGGTCGCCGACGCGGCCGTGGTCGTCCAGCGGCCGACGCCGGACGACGCGCGGCTGGTGGCCTTCGTCGCGCCGGAGGACGGCTCGGCGCCCGGGGCCGCCGCGCTGCGCGCGCACCTGGAGGAGCGGCTGCCCGCGCACCTCGTACCCAACGTGTGGGGGTTCGTGGACGCGCTGCCGATGACGGGTGTGGGGAAGGTGGACCGGCGGGCGCTGGCCGAACGGCCGGTGGACGGGGACGACACCGACAGCCCCCCTGCTCCCGCCGCCTCCCTCTCCCCCCTCCAGCAGGTGGTCGCCGACCTGTGGAGCCAGGCCCTCGGCCTCCCCGTCGACGACCCCGCCGCCGACTTCATCGCGCTCGGCGGGCACTCGCTGCTGGCGCTGTGTGTCGTGGAGGACCTGCGCGAGGACCTGGGCGTGGAGATGTCGCTCGCCGACTTCTTCGCCGCTCCCACGGTCGCCGCGCAGGCGGCCCACGTCGAACAGGCCCTGCTGCGCCTGCACGAGGCCCCCGGCACGTCCGACGACGCCCCGTCCGCACCGGCCCCGTCCGCTTTGGAGGACCCCCGATGACCACCGCTTCGGACACCGCACGCGAGGCGGCGCTGCTGCGGATCGCCCGGCAGCGGCAGGCCGCGAAGCGCGACGGTACGGCGCGCGAGGCCGCCGCCGGCCCGGCAGGACCCGCGCCGCTGTCCGCCGCGCAGCGCCGGATGTGGCTGATGGACCGGCTCGGCGGCAGCGGCGCCGCGTACCACGTACCGTTCGCCACCCGGGTGCGCGGGCCGTTCGACCCGCAGGCCCTGGGCCGGGCGCTGACCGCTCTCGTCCGGCGGCACGAGGTGCTGCGCACGCGGTACGGGCAGCGCGACGGCGAGCCGTACCAGGAGGTGACGGACGCGGCGCCGGTACCGGTCGAGGTGGTTCCGGCGGACGGTGACGCGGCGGAGCTGCTGCGGGAGGCCGCGGCGCGCCCCTTCGACCTGGCGGGCGGCCCGGTGCTGCGCGCGCTCGTCGTACGGCATGCCGCCGAGGACCACACTGTACTGCTGACGCTGCATCACATCGCGATCGACGGCGGGTCGTTGGCGGTCGTGGCGCGCGAGCTGAGCACGTTGTACGGGGCTGCCGTCGGCGGCGATGAGGTGCTGTCCGGCACGCTTCCCGGCCCGGCGCCCCAGTACGCGGACTTCGCCCGCCGGGAGCACGCGGCCATGGACGTGCTGGAAAGCGGGCTGGAGTACTGGCTCAGGCGCCTCGCGGGCGCCCGGCCGGTGCCGCTGCCCGCCCCGGCGGCCGGCTCCGGCGCCGCGGCCCGGCGCGGGGAGGCGGCGCTGCTCGCCGAGCCGCTGCCGCCCGCCGTCCTCGAAGGGCTGCGGGCGACGGGCCGGGAGCACCGGAGCACCCTGTTCACCGTCGTCCTGGCCGCCGCGTACGCCACGGTGCTGGCGGCGACGGGCTCCACCGACCTGGTGCTCGGATGCGCCAGCAGCCACCGCGACCGCGCGGACGTGCGCGATCTGGTCGGCCTGTGCGTCAACACCCTGCCCGTGCGGGTGGACGCACAGGGCGCCGGGGTGTTCGGCGAGCTGCTGGACCGGGTGCGGGACGCGCTGCTGGAGGCGCAGCAGCACCGCGACGTACCGTTCGACCTGATCGTCGAGCGGCTCGGGGCGGCGGCCCGCGGGGCGGACGGCCAGCCGCTGGTGGATGTCACGGCGGACGTACTGCGGGCACCCGTCGCCCTCGAACTGCCCGGATTGCTGAGCGAGCCAGTCGAGATCGATCTGGGGACGGCCAAGTTCGGTCTCGGTCTCTACGTGGAGGAGGACCGGAGCGACGGCGGGCCGCCGCGCTGCCTGGTGCAGTACGACCGGGCGCGGCTCGACGAGCCGACGGCCCGGCAGCTGCTGCGCGGCTTCGCGGACCTGCTGGCAGCGGTCGCCGCGAACCCCGGCCATCCGCTGCCCGAGGCCGGTGTCCGGGCGGCCCACCCGGCCGAGCTGTTCCTCAGGGATCGGCCGGAGGTGGCGGAGGCCGTCCTGCTGGAGACCGGCGGTGGGCGGTCGCTCGCGTACGTCGTGCCCAGCGGCGTGGGCACGCTCGAACCGATGGGCCTGCGGGCCGCGTTGCGTTCGCGGCTGGCGCCGGAGCTGGTCCCGGCCGCGGTGACGGTCCTGGACGCGCTGCCGCGTACGGCTGACGGCGCGGTGGACCACGGCCGGCTGCCGGGCGCACCGGCGGCGGCCGTACCCGTCATAGCCGGTGGGCCACGCGAACAGGCCGTACTGGAGGCGTTCTCCGAGCTGCTGGGGCGGCGGCCCGCTCCGGACGCCGACTTCTTCCTGCTCGGCGGGCATTCGCTGCTGGCGGTGCAGCTGGCCGACCGGCTGCGCGAACGGCTGGGCCTGCCGCTGACCGGCCTCGATGTGATGGAGCACCGCAGCCCGCGGGCGATCGCCGCCCTGCTCGACGGGCGGGACCAGGAACGCGCGGCAGCGCTGGCCGCCGTCCGGACCGCGGCCCGGCCGACAGCTCCGGAGCACGGCGCCTCCCGCACCACGGCGGCCCGTACCGGAACGGTCCTGGTCACCGGCGCCACCGGCGGCGTGGGCTCGTTCGTGCTGCGGGAGCTGGCGGCGCGCGGCATCCCCGTACGGGCCCTGGCGCGGCCCGAATCGGCGCACCTCCTGGCGGCCGACGGCATCGAGGTGGCCGAAGGGGACCTGAGCGATCCCGACAGCCTGCGGGCGGCTGCGGCCGGGGCGGACGCGGTGATCCACGCCGCCTGCACCTTCACCTCCCCCGAGGTGGACCTCGCGGCGATGCGGGCGGTGCTGGACGGCTGGCGGCGGGGCGCCTTCGTCTTCGTCAGCAGCGTGGACGCGTACGGGCAGCCGCCGGTCACCGACGTGACCGAGGAGACCCCGCCGACGGGCCCGTTCACCGCGTACGGGCGGGCCAAGCTCGACTGCGAGCGGATGCTGCTGGAAGCTGCTGGGAGCGGCGGGCGGGGCGGGGCCACCGTCGCGCGGGTGCCCATCGTGTGGGGGCCGCACGCCCGGCTGCGCGACCAGCTGCGCTGGGGTGCGACCGGGCAGTTCTTCCAGGCGGCGCGCGGCGGCGAGCCGATCGAGCTGCCCGCGCGGGACCGCGGCTGGTACGGCGCGCCCTGGGTGCACGGTGCCGCGCTGGCCCGCGCGCTGGTCAGCTGCGTGGAACGGCCGTCCGGCGGCGTCGTGAACACGGTCGGCGGCCATGTCGACTGGCGGGACTTCGCCGCCGAGCTGATCCGCCTGCTCGGCAGCTCCAGCGAAATCCACGCCACCCACGCGGGCCCGGCGGACGACCGGCACCAGCCCTCGGAACCGGACTTCCTCCTGCACCACCGCCGCCGCTACCGCCCCGCCGCCGCGCTCGCCGCTGAACTGGCGGAGCGTCCGGACGAGGACTGGAGGTCGGTCCTGGCCGAGATGCTGAAGCACTGACGGGCTTACGGCTTTCCCAAATTGCCCGCCACCCGACGGCACCGATTCCGCCCGATTGCCGTCTTCCAGTACGCGGCGCCGCTCTTTCCCCCAGGAGCGGCGCCGTGTCGCGTGCGGGGAGGCGGCTCGAAGGACTCAGTGGGCCGGGTGGTCCCCTGCCCACACCGCAGGGGTCCGGCCCGACCACGGGCTTGCCTGTTCGAGCTGTCCGGCGAGGCGGAACAGGCGGCCTTCGAGCCCGTAACCGGCGGCGAACTGCATCCCCACCGGGAGTCCCGTCCCGGCGTCGGCCGCCAGCGGCACCGACATGGCGGGCGTGCCCGCCACATTGAACGCCACGGTGAACGGCGAGATGTCGAAGAGGCGGCGCAGCCAGCCAAGACCGTCCAGCGCCTCGGCGCCCTCGGCATGCGTGCCCAAGGGCACGGGCAGCTCCGGCAGGGTCGGGGTGAGCAGCACGTCGTAGGCGTCGAAGGAGCGTGCCAGGCTGCGGGCGACCCGGTTGCGGACTTCGAGCGCGGTGACGAACTGCGCGCCGCTGACCTGCTGCCCGTAGTGATAGCCGGCGAGGATGGGCGGTTCGAGGGTCGAGGAGTCGATGGGCCGGCCGGAGACGGCGGCCAGTTCGTCGATGGAGGCCGCGAGGTTCGCCGACCACTGGCGGGCACCGGCCAGGAGGAATTCCTCCCAGTCGACCCCGAGGCCGACCTCGGCCTCTTCCACCTGGTGGCCGAGGGATTCCAGCAGACGCACGGTGCGGGAGAGCGCGTCGGTCACGGGTGCGGTGGTGCGGTGTCCGCCCCATGGCTGGGCGAGGACACCGATGCGCAGTGCGCCGGGGTGGCGGGTGACCTCCTCCGCGTACGGGCGCGACGGCTCCGGGGCGTAGTAGGGGTCGCCCGGTTCCGGGCCGCGGATCTGGTCGAGCAGCACCGCACTGTCGCGTACGGTCCGGCTGACGCTGCCCTGCACGGCCAGGCCGTTGAAGACCTCGTCGAAGCCGGGGCCCATGGAGACCCGGCCGCGGGTGGGCTTGAGCCCGAAGAGGCCGTTGCAGGCGGCGGGTATGCGGATCGATCCGGCGGCGTCGGTGGCGTGGGCGAGCGGGACCACCCCGGCGGCGACCGCCGCGCCCGCGCCCCCGCTCGATCCGCCCGCGCTGCGCGCGAGGTCCCATGGGTTGCGGGTCGCGCCGTACAGCACCGGTTCCGTCGTGTTGCTGTACGCCATCTCCGGTGTCGCGCTACGCCCGAACGTCACCAGTCCGGCGCGGCGGAAGCGCCGCATCAGGGAGGAGTCGGCGCCGGCGACATGGCCTTCCGCGAGGCGGCTGCCCAGCTCCATGCGCCGCCCGGCCATGGCGACCCCGATGTCCTTGATCAGGAAAGGCACACCGGCCAGCGGGGCACTGCCGGGGGCGGGCCGGTCGTCGGTGGGCCAGGTCTCCACGACGGCGTTGATCCGCGGGTTGACCGCCCGCGTGGCCTCGCGCGCGGCGGCTTCCAGTTCGGCGGGGGCCACCTCGCCCCGGGCCACCAGCTCCGCCAGCCCGACCGCGTCGAAGCTCACGTACTCGGCAACTTGCACTGTCACTCCCGGCAGGATGAGAACGATACCGACGAGTCCCTGACGATACCGATCGGTATCGTACGGGACGGACTGGTACCGTAACAGGGGATGAGAGGCCCTACAACAGACCGGGCCGGACCGGACATCACGGAGCAGCGGACATGGCATCGACCGTCAGAAGGCCGAGCAGGGTGGCGAAACTGCCGCCCCGCGAGCGCATCCTCGACGCCGCGGAAGAGCTCTTCCAGAGCGAGGGCATCAGCCGGGTGGGCGTCCAGGCGATCGCCGAGCAGGCCGAGACCACCAAGATGGCGATCTACCGGCACTTCGACACCAAGGACGCGCTGGTCGCGGAATGGCTGCGGATCGTCGCCGCCGACTACCAGGCCGCCTTCGACCGGGCCGAGGCCGAACACCCCGGCCAACCCCGGGAACAGATCCTGGCCCTGGCCCGCTTCATCGCCGACGGACTCCCGAAGATCTCCCACCGGGGCTGCCCGTTCATCAACTCCCTCGCCGAACTCCCCGACCGCTCCCACCCCGCACGGCAGGTGATCGAGGAACACAAGGCCCGCCAGACCCGCAGACTGACCGCCATGTGCGCCGGGGCCGGACTGCCCGACCCCGAGCAGACCGCGGCCGAGATCACTTTCGTGCTCGAAGGGGCGCAGGTCAGTACGCAGAACGGCAGCATCGACCGGGCGGGGGACCGGCTGATGCGCATGGTCGAGGGGATCGTGGACCGGAACGGCTTCTAGCTGTACCGACCGGGCACGTTGATTGAGAACAGGGGACCTGACCGGCAATCACGATGCGGGGGTTGAGTGTCTGTCAGCCAGGTCCCTGGCGAGCTGACTGATGCGTGCGCGGGCCGTCTCAGGGGCGAGCACCTCGATGTGGTCGCCGAACTGAAGAAGCTGACGCACCGACTCGATGTCGGGGTAGCGCACGACGACGACGCACGAGCCTTTTTCCGCGTCGGAGACATGGTGGATGCGGGTGCCGAGGATGCGCCGCGCCAGGTCGAGACCCTTTTCCGGCAGGCGGATGGTCACGCTCACGCGATCTTGCTCCTCAGTGCGTTTCTTCAACACGGCCCATCGGGTGCGGAGGGTTTCGCCTGGTTGGAGCACGGCTGGTGCGTCTAGCTGTTCAAAGGCCGACAGTCGTTCCAGAGCGAGCAGCCGGCTGTCGCCCTGGTCATCGGCGACGAGATACCAGCGGCCTGATTTCGCCACGATCCCGTACGGGTCGACCACCCGTGTCGAAGCATGGCTTTCGGCGCTGCGCCGGTACAGGATTCGAAGGCGTCGCCGGTGTCGCAGGGCCGAGGCCAGATCCGATACTTCGACCGCTGCCTCGGGGGCAGCAAACCACGCGGTGCTGTCGACAAGCACAAGGTCAGCCAGCCGCAGCGGGCTCGGCGACTCAGGTGCTGCAGCCTGGCGGGCGGCGATCTTGCGCTCGGCCGACTCCCACACCGCAGTCAGGCCCATTCGCTCACGTAGTGCGCTGTCCAAGCCGGCCACGGACAGGGCCTCCAGTTCTGGTGGTTCCAGATGGGATGTGCTGAGCCGTGCACTGGGGAGCAGGACGATCCCACCGTTCCGTCCACGTTCGGCATAGACGGGCACGCCCGCTGTCGATAGCGCCTCGACGTCCCGCAGCACAGTCCGCCGGGACACCTCAAGACGCGCGGCGAGCTCCGTGGTAGTGAGCCGCTGACGGGTCTGCAGGAGCAGCAGGAGATGCAGGAGCCTTGCAGCCTTCATGCTTACCCATGTTCTCAGAAAAGGTGACAGGTTCCGTCGCGATTGGGTGATCCACTGGGTGCTGGACCGAGAGAACAACGAGTTGAGGAGCGCTCCATGCCCGCACCGAACCTGTTCCTGATCGGCGTCCGCGACGCCGAGGCCGCCACCGCCTTCTACAGCGACCTGTTCGAGATCGAACCGACCTTCACCAGTCCCCACTACGTAGCCTTCGAAGCTGCCCCCGGTGTCCTGTTCGCACTGTGGACGGGCTACAGCGAGCACGCGGTCCCGAGCCTCCCTCGTACGACAGAGATCGGACTCATGGTGCCGGGGCCATCGCAGGCGATTGACGAGATCTTCACGAGGTGGGCCGCGAAGGGGGTCCACGTTGTGCAGGAGCCGCATGATGCTGTCTTCGGCCGCACGTTCGTGATTACGGACCCTGACGGCAACCTCATCCGAGTCTCCCCGGTCGACTGACCTGCACTATCCCTCCCCGCATATCTCCGAGCTGAAGGGCCGGCCACACACCATGGCCGGCCCTTCAGCCTGTCCAGGAGCTCAGATATGTCGCATTCGAACGCGGCCCTCACCCCGCGCCACCGGCTGAAAGTCGCTCTCGTCGCTGACGACGGCCGGCCAATCAGCGAAGTCGCGGCCCGCTTCCAGGTGTCCTGGCCGACCGTGAAGCGCTGGGTCGATCGCTACCTCGCAGGCGAGTCCATGCAGGACCGATCCTCACGACCGCGGAGCTCTCCGGCCAAGACACCCAAGACCGTGACGAAGAGGTGCGTCAGCCTGCGACTACGTCTGCGGGAAGGGCCGGTCCAGCTCGCTGCGAGACTCAATATCGCCCCGTCGACAGTGCATCGAATCCTGCGATCGGCCCGCCTGAACCGACTCGCCTACGTCGACCGTGAGACCGGTGAGCCCGTCCGCCGGTATGAGCACGACCATCCGGGATCACCGGTGCACGTGGACGTGAAGAAGCCCGGGAACATCCCCGACGGTGGCGGCTGGCGCTACGTCGGCCGCCACCAAGGCGCCAAGCACCGCGCCGCGACGCAGAGCAAGTCACGCAACGCCTACGGCGGCCCGAAGGTCGGATACGCATTCGTGCACACCGTCATCGACGACCACTCCCGCGTCGCCTACACCGAGATCCACGACGACGAAACAGCCGTCACCGCCGTCGGCTTCCTGCACCGGGCTGTCGACTGGTTCGCTGACCGTGGCGTCACCATTGAGAGGGCCCTGTCGGACAACGGCGGCGCGTACCGCTCGTACCTGTGGCGCGACAACTGCGAAGCGCTTTCGATCACCTCGAAGTTCACGCTCCCTTACCGCCCGCAGACGAACGGGAAGGTCGAGCGCTTCCACCGCACCATGGCCGATGGCTGGGCCTACGCCCGCTGCTACACCAGCGAGCAAGAACGACGCGACGCACTGGCCGGTTGGCTCCACCAGTACAACCACCACCGGCCCCACACCGCGTGCGGCAACCAGCCGCCATTCTCACGACTGATCAACGTGCCCGGTCAGCACACCAGCGGCCGTCAAGGTCCGCACCCGGGGTTGGCTGACGGCCCGATCGGCCGACCGATCAGCTGAGCGCGCCGTGGTCCTCGCCCGGCGCGAATCCCCGAACGCGCACCGCCGTAGGGCGCATGTCGTCGTCCGGGGCTTCGGCGTGAAAACCCGCGGAGGTGAGAATGCGGATCAGCGCGTCCGGGCAACGGCCGTGGTCAGCGCGGCGGGCCCGGCCAGCGGCGTACGCGCACCCTGACCCTCCCCCTGCGCCCCGTCGGCGTCCCAGCCTGGAGCGCCTCCCGCAAGGCCACCGGACCCCTCACTTCAGCCCCAAGGCCCACGGCGCTACCCACCCGCCTCCAACAGGCGCCGCACCCGCAGCGCGTCCGGGGCAACGGCCGTGGTCAGCGCGGCGGGCCCGGCCAGCGGCGTACGTACGCCCTGGCCCTCGCCTGGATCCCCGCCGAGCACCAGGACCTCAGCGGGCTCCTCCTCGAACCCCGGGCCCGCGGCCAGCAGTTGACCGACGGCGCGGTGCCCGCCGAGCACCGCGCCGGTGTCCCAGCCCGGGGCGCCCGGGCCGTAGGCCGTCTCCTGGTCGAGGAGTGTGCGCCCGGCGCGGTGGACCGTGAGGCGGCTGCGCAGCCGTCCCGGGCGCTCGCCGCTGCGTCCCAGTACCTGTTCCTCGCGCAGGACCAGGCGTGCGGTGGGTGCGAGGTGGACGGTCGTCGTCATCCGCAGATCGCTGCCCTCGGCGGAGATGAGCGGTTCGGGGAGCCATTCCAGCCGGGCGCCCTCGCCGACGGTCAGTTCCACGTCGTACGTGGCGTGCCCGGGGACGCGCCCCGGCAGCGCGACGGATGCCGCAGCCGCCGTGACGCACAGGTCGGCGCCGTCCTCGGCGGTCACCTCGATGCGCAGCCGGTCCCCGCCGAGCGGCGCGCTCATGGCGCCGACGACGCACACCGTGGCCTGCGTTCCGTACGAGCGGACGCGGCGCAGCGCGATCGGACCGTCACCGTCCAGGACGGGCAGGCCGGTTACGCCGTCCGCGCCGGCCCGTGCGGTGATACGGGCCGTGGCGCGCAGGCCGTGCGGCACCGGGCCGGCGGCCGGGAGCGGTTCTGGGGCCGGTGGCCGGTCCCGTTCGGGGGGCGCGAGGGTCATGCGGGGCCTGTGGTCCAGTCGGTGAGGCGGGTGCGGATCCAGTCCGCGATGGGCCGGACGCCGTCGTGGGCTTTGAGGGAGGTGAAGGTGA